>JBDUDZ010000108.1:0-7658 GCA_040002635.1 Rhodoglobus sp. | reverse complement strand
CACCGATATCTTCTTCCTCGCCACCGGTCGCAACGAGCGAAACGTGCAGGCAATCGCTGGCGAGATCGAAGACAAAATGATCGAGGCCGGCGCAAAGCCGTTGCGCCGCGAAGGGCGCGCCGAAGGCCGCTGGATCCTGCTGGACTTCGGCGACATCGTCGCGCACATCTTCCATGAGGAAGATCGCATGTACTACTCGCTCGAGCGGCTCTGGAAAGACTGCCCGGCGATTGAGCTACAGCTTCCGGTCGCTAAGACCGCTGAGTAGCACGGGGCCGAGTAGCATCGGGCCGAGTCGGCTCCGACCTACGCTCGGGCCAGCAATGCAACCCAGCAGGTCTTCTTCGTGGATGTCTTGGTGCGGGCACGCAAACTTTCGCACCGGTCATACTTCGTGGGCTGCACCAACTCCCGCTGACTCATCGATGAGTTCGCGGTGTTTGGGCGGCTTCGTCATCAGCTCACCATCGGCGAGCCGCAGCTTGACATCGGCCATCGACTGCAGAGCGGGGTCGTGGGTCGAAATGATCGCCGTGGTGCCCTCTGTGCGCACCAGGGTACGGATCAAGTCCATGATCGCGGCTCCGGTATCTGCGTCGAGTTGGCCTGTGGGCTCGTCTGCAATGAGCAGCCTCGGCTCGTTTGCCAGGGCCCGGGCGATGGCGACGCGCTGTTGCTGCCCGCCCGAAAGCTCGCCCGGCCTCTGCTGGGCGTGACCGCTCAGCCCGACGATGTCGAGCAGGTGCGCGACGCGTTCCTTCCGCTGCACTGACGGCATGCGACGCAGGCGCATGGGCAAGCCGACGTTTTCGGCGGCCGAGAGCATGGGCAGCAGGCCGAAAGTCTGGAAGACGAACGCCAACTCGTCGCGGCGCAAGCGTGTTCGTCCCACCTCGTTGAGTGCCGTGACATCCGTGCCGTTGACGAGCACGCGACCGGAGGTTGGGTTGTCCAGCCCTCCAATGCAGTTGAGCAGCGTCGTCTTGCCGGAGCCCGATCTGCCGACGAGCGCGACAAGCTGACCGCGCGGGAGCGTGAATGATACGTCGCGAAGTGCCTGCACTACTCCGGCCGAAGTGACGTAGTCGCGGCTCAGCCGATCGACGACCACCATGTCGTCACTCATGGGTCTCCTTCTTCGTTTCGCCACCGGGCCAAATACCGACGTGGTCGTTCTCCAACTCGAGTCTCACCCTGTTGTGCAGGCCGAGCGAACGGCGATATTCGGCCGGGAGTTGCAGCCGGCCGGCTCGGTCGAGCACTGCGTACTCCTCAGCTACTACCGACGACCGACCGAACTCGTCAATTTCGGTGCGTCGAACCACCTCGGATGAGGTTCGGCCATCGCGGATGGCTACTGTGCGTTGCACCTGTTCTGCGACTGAAGAGTCGTGGGTAACTATGACGACCGCTGTGCCCAAACGCTGGTTCGCCGAACGTAGTGCCGCGAACACTTCTGCCGAGGTGGCACTGTCGAGTTCACCGGTCGGTTCGTCGGCGAAAAGTACTTTTGGGTTGTTCGCCAGCGCGACGGCAATCGCGACGCGTTGCTGCTCGCCGCCCGACAATTCGCCGGGCTTTCGTTTTCCCTTGTCGCCGAGGCCGAGCGAATCCAGCAGCACATTGGCACGTGTGCGCCGATCACGGGCGCGAACACCGACGAGGGCCATGGGCAGCATGACATTTTCAAGGGCGGTGAGGTAGGGGAACAGGTTGCGCGCAGTCTGCTGCCAGATGAAGCCGACGACTTCGCGTCGGTAGACGAGGCGGTCGGCCGGGGTCATGCGCAGCAGATCCCACTCGGCGACACGTGCGCGCCCGGCGGTGGGGGCATCCAAGCCAGAAAGCACGTTGAGCAACGTGGATTTGCCTGACCCGGATGCGCCGACAATAGCGATGATCTCGCCCGGATAGACGAGGAGGTCGAGGCCCTGCAGCGCTTGCACCTCGATGTCTTCGACCTGGTAGATGCGCACGATGTTGTCGCAGACGATGAGTGCGTCGTCTCCGTAAACCGCACCGGGCATGCTGTCAGTGCTCGTCATATCGTTTCTCCTACTCGTAGCACTTCACTCAATCTGTCGCGCCGATGCGCCGCGACCTCGACTGCCACCGCAATCAGGAGCAGGCCGACTCCGGCGCCCAGCACCGCGATCACGACCGAGGGCGACAGGCTGGGAGCGGGCGAGCCCGTCCCGCCTGCAAGGGACGCGAGCCCAAGAGACGGCCCGAGGAGCACCACGACCCCGATGCCCGACAGGATTCCGCCACACAGCGACGCGACGACGACCGGTGCGGTTTCCGCGGCGGCGAGCCACCAGCCCAAGCGGGATGCCATGCCGAGCGTGCGCAGCAGAGCGAGCGAGCGCGCTCGCATTCGGGTGCCGGCGATCACCCCGGCGATCAGCGATATCACGGCGAGGAGGGCGACGCTAGCTGTCGACGCCAGCATCACGCGATGCACGCCCGCGACAAGTACCTCATGCTGTTGGTCGCGTATCCACTGGGCTCGGGTGAGCACCGCGCCACCGGGAATTGATCGTGCAGCGCGTTCCGCGCCGGGTCCGAGCACCAACGTGGTATCGGCCACAAGCGGGGCCTCGAGTCGGGATGCGAGTTGTGAGCGATCTGCAAACAGCGCGGGCCCGTTCAGTGAGCCGGGCCCGGCCGAGACGATCCCCGCAATTTCGACTTCGACATTCGTGCCCCCGACGGTGATGACGAGGTCTTTCGAGTCACCCAGACGATCTGCAAGCTGCGGATCAACAAGCACTGGCAGGCGTTCAGATTTGCTTACCTTGGCCAGCGATCGCAGCCGGTCAGCATCGTCGCGGTTCCCGGCCGCCGGAGTCCCCGACAAGCCCGCGACCACGTCGGCATAACCAGCGCCGACGGCCACGAGGGTTATGAAGGACGTTGCGGGGGCACCGGTGAGGCCAATCCCCGGGGTCGAAAGGAACGAGCCGGCAGCGGTAACCCCAGGCCCAGCCGCGAGTCGCTCCACTTCGTCGTCACTGACCGCCGCAGTAACCCTCGCGTCTGCTCCGACGCTCGTCCACGACGCATCTCGCTGTCCCGACGCGACGGTGTTAATGAGCAACCCGCCACAGATAACGAGAGCCGTGGCGAGAGTGAGGGCGAGCACCGGCAGCGCTGAGAGGGCGCGTTGGGCCTGTGCGGCACCGAGCACGCCCAAGGCACCGGTCGAGCGTCCTACCGTCGCAGCAATTGCCCGAACGACAACAGGGTAGATCCGCACCAGCACGATTGCCATGACCGCGGCCAGCAGGAGGGGAGCTGCGGCGAGCAGGGGATCGATGCCGACCGTCGCTCCTTGCAGCAGGCCGCGAGTTCGGATGGCGACAATCGCCGCCACCGCGAGCACAACCACGAAGACCTCGAGGGATACTCGACGGGTACGGAGTGTGCGCTCGGCCGCCCGCCGATCGACACCGTTCGCAGCGATGCGTCGCGACCACCAGCTAGCCCTGGCGATGCGCACGGCCTGAACCGGGGGAGCGAGCACAGCAGCCAGCGCGACGAAGATCGACGCTGGTGTCGGCGAGAAATCGCCCGTGAAGAGCAGCCCTGCCACGAGTAGTCCTGCGGTACCCCCGATGATTACGATGGGGGCCGACTCGATCAATGCCCCGGCCGCCACTGTGCCCAGCGCAACGCCGCGGGCACGCTCAAGGGCGAGATCCCCGGTGCGGCGCACCGCCAGCAGGAGACCAAGTTGGGCGAGTACGGCGACTGCGACCCCCAACACGCTGGCGATGAGCAGGCTCGACTGCGCGATGGCGGCGCGGGATCTCTCGGGGAAGTCGGCAAGAGCATCCTCGAAATCGGAGTGTACGTTCACCGCCGCCGGAAAATCTCCGGCCAGATCGCTGGTCTTGAGCTCAAGCCCGCGCAGCGCGCCAGCGACGAGGGATACGCGCTCAGCGGTGAACCACGCGACCACCAGTGGAACTCGCACCGTCGCGGCATAAGTTTCGAGAAACAATGACTGGGCCCGATCAAGCGAGCCTGGCGTGGTGAGCGCCACAATGCTGACTCCTGAGCCAGCCGCGGTGCGTGAGCCACTGGTCGGCAACCACATGCGTCGCAGATCGCGCCACTCGCGTGCGCTCTCGTCTGACGATGCGACAACTCCGACAACCGTTGCTGTCAGCGATCCGCCACCGATCTTCGTAAAAGCGATTTTGGTTCCGACATCGATCAAGGCCACCTCGGCGGCTTCGCGGGAGATAACCACCTCAATCTCGCCGCTGTTTTTCTGCGGGAGTCGGCCAGCGATCAGCTGAAGCCCGCGCTGCGCGTCGTCGCCTACGGCAGCGAACTGGACGGAAAGGTGGGTTGGAGTCGCGGCCTCGTTTGCTACCACGCCGGCTGCATCTTCACTCGAGACTGACACGGTTGGTGTGCCCACACCACCTTTGAGGGCCTGCGGTAGCCGTCCTGGCAATGCGTCGGCGAGCGAGGTAAGTTCGGCAAAAGTGGCCGCTGGTGCACCGCCTGGAGAGTGGCCGACGGTGGTGCGAACCACGATATCCGCGTCAGCTCCGGCTGCGGCCACCGCTGCCCGCGATCCGGCGTCAACGGCATCCGTCACCAGCTTCGGAAGGATCGTGGCGAGGGCGATCGCGAACCCCACGAGCACCGCCACCACGACGAGCAGCACGCCATCCCGGCGTGCGCGCCGCAGCACGATGAGCGCGCGCATCAGTCGCCCCCCGCCCGCAGGAGCTCTGCCGGCCGCATCGCCCGGTAGCTGCCCGCGACTACCGCAACAATGCCGAGGAGCGCAACGGACATGGCTCCGACAAGTATTGCAACCCCGACCCAGGGGGTCTCGACTATGACGCTCGGCACGGGGGGAGTGCCGTCAGCAGACACCGTTACGAGTGGGCCGACGAACCACGCAAGCAGAAGGCCGATCCCGACACCGAAGAGAGAACCGAGAGCCACGAGCAGCGCCGACTCGAGGGCGACCGAGGCAGTGAGCCCGCCTCGACCAAGACCCACGGCCTGAAGTTGCGCGAACTCGAGGCGGCGTTCGCGCATCGTCGCGGCTGTCTGCACGGCGAAGCAGATTGCGGCGAGAACACCGCCACTGACCAACGCGAGCCAGAGGGCAGCCTGAGTCGCGACCCGCAGCGGTGCCTGGAGCAGCCCCTGTGCTGCGACCTCGGAACTCACAGCGCCGGGGTGGTCGCGCACATATTGGGCGGCGTGGTCTGGCGCAACGTCAATCCACCACTCATCGGCCAGCGCGCCACGGTACCCCTTCTGCATGAGCAACCGTGCCAGCGATGACTCGTCCACCACAATGTTCGGCACAGGCTCGGCGCCCACTATCGATCCTGTCGAGCCCAGTTCGGTCAATAACGCGCTTCCGGGCACGAGCGTCGCCCGTCCGTCGACCGAAATCGGGATCGCGTCGCCATTCAGGAGTAGGGCGGTCCTTGCGCCCGCCTCGATTGTGAAGTCCTTCGCGAAGTCGGCCGGCACCACAGCTGAGATGACGTCAAGGGGCTTCCAGCTCACCAGCGCGTAGATCGCGGGCTCCAAAACCAGCCCGGCCGGGACTACCGCGTCGAAAGCAAGTCCCGGCAGGACCGTGATCGCCTTGTGCGCCGACCCCGCTTGCACCGGCGACCAGCCCGGGTCGGCAGGGAGGGCAACGGCCGCGGTCACGCCGCCGCGTGTGACAGCAAGATTTGTCACAGTCACGTGCTCAGCGACTTCGGCCGCGCGCGCGTCATCGGCGTCGGTGCCGGCAAGAGACACGCGGATGCCAGCCAGGCTGAGCGACCCGGCGACTGGCTTTGGGCTGCCAGTTCCGGTTAGCGCCGCCGTCAGATCGTGCGGCTCCCCATCGACGGCGAAGTGACCGAGATCGACAGTACCGAGCAGGCCGGCGTCGTTTTGGATGATGGCCGTCACAGTCGCCATGACGGCTCCCCCGCCGAGGCCGGGCGCGGAAACCGTCGCCGTTGCCCCGATGGCGGCCACATTGGCACCGAGATCGATTCCGCTAGCGACGTCGGAGTCCCTGATATCCCGCGCAATATCCGCGCCCCCGATATCGGAGAGTCGCCCGCTGTCGAGCATTGAGCGGGCGGCGGCGGTGAGCCCGAGCACGCGCGCGGGGATGCCGTTCGCCGTGTCATCCCGGGCCGAATCGAACGGGATCACCCGAGTCAGTCGGTGGATGGCGGGCTGGGGAACAGCGGCCCCTGGCGCAGTGAGGGTGCCGGACTGGACGAACGGCATTTCGGTATCGGCGGCAATTCGCACCGGGGGGCCGATAGCGACAGTTGCCTGGTCGATCTGTGACTGGCGCCAGGTAGCGAGGAATGACAGGGCGAAGGTGCTCACGGCAAGAGCGAGGCTCAGGGCAAGTACTGTGGCGGTGGCTCGTCGCGTGCGACGGCCTATTTCCCACCCGACGAGCGCCGCCAACGCCCCCTTACCGCCCTCGCCAATTCGTTCCAGGGCCCGTGCGGCGAGGGGAATGAGGCGCACACACACCAACGCGCAGGCCAGCAGCGCGATCGCCGGCCCCGCTGCCAGCACGGGATCCACGGAGAGCGACCCGCTAGCCGCCACCGGCGAACGGTAGGACCGCAGCTGCCAGAACGCCACGGCAGCGATGGCCACTATCGCAACGTCGAGACCGGATCGGGCAACCACGCTCCGCGGCTGTCGGCGGGCACGCTCCGCGTCGACGAGTTCACCCGCGCGCAGCACCAGCGGAGCTATGAGCACCATGACAAGCAGCAGGGCCACTGCAGCAGCAGTGAGCCAGGCCGCAGGCGATGCGGTAACCACTGCGGGCATCCCGGCTGCGCGCATCGGCGCCTGGGCGGCAAGGGCCGCGTAGATGAGCACGGCGACCGGTGGACTGACCGCTGCAGTGACCGCTCCGATGGCGATCGCCTCAACGAGGCCGAGGGCGAGCAGTCGCCGCCCAGATGCTCCCCGTGCTCGCAGCATGCGTCGTTCGCCCGCTCGCACATCAGTAAATAGCTTCGCAGTCTGAGCCATCGCCGCAACGGCGAGAACCCCCAACAACAGCGCGACGACGACAACGGTAGACCGGGTGACGATGAGGCCCGAAGCAACGGCTCCGATTGAACTCGCCAGCCGGGTAGTAACGTAAATTGTGCCCCCGGCGGCAGCTGCATCGCTCGGGATGTCGTCCTCCGCCGACGCCACACGCTCACCGAGCGGTACAAGCTCCCCGACCGTGACGCTTGTGAACGACGGCTGGTATTGCAGGTCGAGGGTTGCGACGGGCAGATGAGCGGCATCGATCGCTCCTGCGGGGCCGATGAGTGGCCCGATCGCCTCGATCGGGGGTGCCAGGCTCGCGCCGGGTCGGCCGAATTGTGGCGCATCTCCGCGGCCATCGAGCAGGTCATGCAACCAATAGTCATCGTGAGCATCATTGGGTTTGTACACGCCCGCGACTTGAACGGTCACTGATTTTGACCCGTACGTCACCGGAAACTGACTACCCACGACCAGCCCCAACGAACGCGCCGCGGCCTCTGGGATAGCCACCGTGAGCGTCGATGCCGTCGACTCGGTGGGCCACGCACCCGCTGTGAGCGTCACCTGGGAGGCGAAGGTGTCGTATTCACCGAAAT
>JBDUDZ010000107.1:0-7782 GCA_040002635.1 Rhodoglobus sp. | reverse complement strand
TCTTCGTTGAAAGCAATGATCTTTGCCATGTGTGTTTCTCGTCCCTCCCGGACGTCGTACCGGTGAATTCCTTAGCACTCTGACTCTGCGAGTGCCAAGGGATAAATTAGCACTCGCCACGGGTGAGTGCAAGGCGATGGAAGGGGCGCGGATGCCCGCAATCGGGCCAGCTTCACCGACTCGACCCAGAGATTCCGGCGGCGCTTAGGTGGCGGGAGTCGGCACCTTGTAGTCGCTGCCGAGCACGACTGTGATAACCGCCCCGGGGAAGGTGTCGGCAGAGACGAGCCGGATCTTTCCCACGCCCAGGGCGACAGTAAGACCCCGCGCGATGTCTTCATTAGCCGGCGCGGAGTAGTAGACCGTCGTCTCCTCGATGTCTGTCTCCGAGGCGACTGTTGCGCTGTTTACCGGCCAGGCCGCGGCAGTGAGGCTCGCCGAAACTGTGTCTTGAAGACCGGCGGTCGTTGTGCCGTTCAGGATGCTGATGGTTATCGCCCGCGCCGGATCGATTTTTGTCGGATCGGTCAGCGGCGTCGCCGTGGGAGTCGGCGTTGGGGTTGGGGTCGGGGTCGGGGTTGCCGCGAAGATCGGAAGCCCGACGTCGACACCGAGGAACTTGCTCAGACCGAATAGCCCACCGAAAACCAGGATGCCCGTCGCAAGAACGGCCCAGGCAAAACCGATCCAGCCACGCCCCGGCTTCTTGGGTGCGCGATGTGCGCCTACCCGTTCGAGGTCTGCCGGGAGGTTGTCGAACTGGTCTTTGGGGTATGAGGCCATCGGTCAGTCATTCGATTCTGTCTGTGAGGGGTGATCCCCACCGCGGTCTGAAGTCGTGAACGCTCGCTCGGCCCTGGCTTTCGTGCGGGCATCCCGTGCCCGTTGAAGTCGCCTGACCAGCATGGGATCGTGGCGCACAGCGGCGGGCGCATCGATCACAACGTTCAGCAACTGATAATAGCGGGCCGCAGACAGCCCAAACTGGGAGCGGATCGCTTCCTCTTTGGCGCCCACGTGCTGCCACCACATGCGCTCAAAGTCGAGGATCTGGCCGTCTCGTTCAGACAGCGACGAGCCGGGCAGGTCGGAAACCGTGTCGAGCTCGCGCGCTGGCTCTGGTGGGGCGGCCACAGTTCCTCCTCAGTTGAGTTCATCGTAGGGCGGGAGCCGCGGCATCCGGGGCGGCAACGCTGGTCGGTCAGGGATTCACGCGACGACGGCGAGCGCCCGATCCATCAGCTGCGGGTGAGAGTTCACCCCACGGCGTGACGCTCGCGGAACATTCAGGCACCCTCCCGAGTTTAATAGAGTGGAAGATTTAACATGGGAGCGAAACATGACGTACAAGGTTGAGAAGACCGAAGCCGAGTGGCGCGAAGAACTGGGCGACCGGTACGCGATCCTACGCCAGGCCGCGACCGAGCGCCCCTGGTCTGGAGCCCTGCTCGACGAGAAGCGGGCCGGCACCTACACCTGTGGTGCCTGCGGTGCCGAGCTGTTCACGAGCGGCGCGAAGTTCGATTCCGGCTCGGGCTGGCCAAGTTTTTTCGAATCGGTGAACCCGGATGCCGTCGAACTCAAGACCGACAAGTCGCTGGGCGTGACCCGCACCGAGGTGCTCTGCGCAACCTGCGGTTCACACCTCGGTCACCTGTTCGACGACGCGTACCAAACCCCCACCGGTGACAGGTATTGCATGAACTCGCTCTCGCTCGACTTCAAGGACGCCTGATCAGCGCTGAAAGAAGCGGCGCGCTTGACGCAGTGAAGCTGCGGCAGTCGCATGCCCACGTGACTGCCGCCGCCCCCACCCACGCGCAGCTCGTGCCCCTCGTCGAGGCGGCCGGAACTGTCGCCGACCACGCGCGCCTCGAGCCGTGGCGGCTTATCGAGTTGCGCGGCTCCGCCCGCGAGCGGCTCGGGGCAGCGTTCGTCGCGGCCAGCGGGCTCGACGGCTCCGACGCCGACAGGCTCGCGCAGAAGCCACTTCGGGCGCCGCTGCTCATTGCGGTGGTGGCACGGCACGAGCCGAGTATCAAGGTTGCCGAGTGGGAGCAGGATGCCGCGGCATCCGGTGTCGCCCACATGCTCAGCCTGCTGCTCACCGAGGCCGGCTGGGGCGTGATGTGGCGCACAGGAGGGCATACGCGTCACCCGGCCGTTGCCGCTGTGCACGGGCTCGCCGCGAACGAGAAGCTCATGGGCTGGCTCTACGTCGGTGGTGTTCCGGAGCAGACGAAGCCGGAGAAGAAACTCACCGTCAATCTCGAGAAGCACCTGTCTCAACTCGACTGACACTTAGTCGGCTGGGGATCGACGCGATGCCGATGGCCACGAGGGTTCCGAAGGTTCCGGCGACTGTCGTCCAGGCCAGCTGGTGACCCGCTACCGGAAGCGCGATGTCTAAGACGAGGGATGCGATGAGCTGCCCCGCGATCGCCGCCAGACCCATGACGAGCACGCCGGTGAACCGCACAACTATCGCGTAACCCGCGACGAAGATGATGCCGATCGCGCCGCCCACGTAGAGGTAGGGCTTGTCGCTGAGGTGAGTCGGCAGCCCGGAGACGAGTGCGTGCACAAGAAGCACGAACCCAAGAACCGTTGCGCCGACGGCGAAATTGAAGAACGTCGCGGTCAGCGGCGATCCGGAGATCTCACGGATCTGCCCGTTCACCGCCTGCTGCCAGCCGAGGCTCAGCCCGGCGAGAAGGGGCAGGATGAGCACCCACGGCGCAATCCCGGATTGCAGCTCTGGTGACACCGAGAAGGCGACGGCAACCACTGCAACAATCGCGCCCACCAGCCGGAAGATTGTCACAGGCTTCGGCCGCATCGTGCCGAGCCCGCGGCGATCGACGAGTAGGCCGCTGACCGTCTGGCCGGTGACCGTCGCCACGGTGAAGAGCGCAACACCGAGGATCGCCGCCGTGAGACCCTGCGACAGCACGAACAGCGCTCCCGCCGCTCCACCCACGGCGTACCACCACGGCGTCGTGCCGTCTTTGATCGCGCGGAAGATGCTCGCGATACCCCGGCCGGTGCCGCGGTGGAGAGCCGCGACGATCGCCATGATCACGAAGCCCGACCCAAAGGAGATGAAGGCCGCGAGGTAGCCGTCGCCCAGTTCGTGTCCGAGCTGCCCGTTGATTCGCGACTGGGTTGCGACAAGAGAGCCGCAGCCGATCGCCCCCACTATCGCGAGCGCGACAGCGCCGCGCGAATGGGTAGGGTTATTCACGCATTAAGTGTTTCACGCCCCCATAGCTCAGTTGGCCAGAGCACCGCTCTTGTAAAGCGGGGGTCGTCGGTTCGAATCCGACTGGGGGCTCCGCCGAATTCGAGCAGTGGCCCGAGCCCGCAAAGGCCACTTGCGACAAGTCGCTTAGTGCGTAATCACCGGATGAAAATACATCTCGGGCGAACAGTTCTGCTCCCCGGGAATCATCTTCCCCGGATACTCGACAGAAACCGTTCCATCGGCAAGCCGAACCCCCAACTCGCAGAGGTATTCCGACGGGATGCCGAGAGCCACGACGAGTACGCGGCCCTGCTCATCAGACCCGATGGAGTAGTAATCCTCGGGGAACGCCGCCTGCACTCGTGCGCCCACGTCATCGCTGGTCGCGGAGGTCATGGCCACTGTGAGCTTTTCCGCGAAGTCATCGGGGAACGCGGGAAGCGGTGCCGGCATCGGCGTCCTGGCCACGGCATCCGGCGGGCAGGAGATCCCGCGGGTTTCGAGGGTGTCGTAGTTGCGCGTCCCGTATACGGTGAGCTCCCAGCAGCGGGTCGCGGAACCTGCAACATGGCCACGCTCGAACGTGCTCGGGTAGGAGGCAGCGACATCCACGTGCACTCTGAACACGATGTGCGCGCCGGCGACGTCCCCAGAGTCGCCCGACCAGTCAAGGACATCGAGCTGCGCGTCGCGGGACGGCCCGGATTCCAGAGCCGACGCGGCCAGGAAGTCCGCGGGGCGCGGTCGAGGATAGGCGGGCGAGATGGAGGCGCCGACATCGTCGATGACCTGTTGGGCATATCCAGCCGCGATCTGGTTGCCATCGGGTGCACAGCCGGAGAGCGCCAGTACCGCGGCTGCGATGAGGATTCCACCGAGCAGGACGCGGAACCGGAGCATGATTCAAGTATCACCTCAATATCCAGGTCCGACAATGCGACGGCCCCATCGACAGGCCCGAAGGGTTGTGACACCACTTTGACTTGACATGACACCACCATGGTGTCATTCTTGTGTCATGGAGCTCGACCAGTACGTCAATGACCTGCAACGCCAGTTGGCGCATGCCGCGGAGAACGGCGGTGACGACACCCGTGCCGTCGCCGAGCGACTCGCTGCGGGCCTGGATGCCGCGACCCGGCTCGTGCTCCTCGACGCCCTCTCGGCGGCGATGGGCGAGATCACCCGCGAGCTCGCACCCGGCTCGATCGACCTGCGGCTGCGCGGGCGGGAAGTCGACTTCGTGATCTCCCAGGCCAGCGTCGACCCCGACGATGTGCCTGCCGTCGACCTCGACGACGCGAGCACCTCGCGCACCACCCTCCGCCTGCCCGACGCCCTCAAAGCGCGGGTGGATGACGCGGCGGCGGCCGATGGCCTGTCCGTCAACACCTGGCTGGTCCGCGCGGTCGCGGCCGCCCTCCAACCGAAACAACGACGATCGGCGCAGCGCGCAGTGCGCAGCGGAGACAACTTCGCAGGCTGGGCGCGCTAGAACCGGCCAGCCCACCGCATCCACCCAGCCACGCGAACCCGCGTGGTCGATCAACCACGCCCACGGAAAGGCGCCTGAAGCATGCCCACGTACAGCACTCCCACACCGATCGACTTGGCCATCAACCTGCAGGTCGGCCGCCTAGACGTGATCGCCAGCGATCGCGCCGACACCGTCGTCACCGTCGAACCCACCAGCCCCACCAGGGCCGTGGATCGTCGCGGGGCCGAGCAGACGAAGTTCGAGTTCGACACCCAGCGGCTCGTAGTCACCGGCCCGCGGCCGCGGCTGAGCTGGATCGGCCCGACCGAATCCGTCGACATCACCGTCGAACTGCCCACGGGATCCCGCCTCACGGCCGAGGTCGCGGCAGGCGTCGTTCGCACGGTTGGTCGCCTCGGCGCCACCCGCATCAAGGCCTCGACCGGCCAGGTCGACGTCGAGGCCACCGACGACCTCTGGTTGCGCGCTGGCCACGGCAGCGCGACGGTCGGCACCGCCGACGGCAACATCGAGATCACGGCCGACCACGGGCAGATCCGCGTCGGCAGGGTCACCGGCGACGCAAGCCTGAAGGCCTCGCACGGCGGCATCCAGATCGGTGAGTCAGGCGGCGATGTCGAGGCGAAGCTGTCATACGGAGACCTCGAGATCACCAGGGCGCTCGCGTCCGTGAGCGCAAAGACCGCCTACGGCACCATCCGTCTCGGCGAGGTCTCGAGCGGTTCGATCCAGGTCGAGACCGCCTTCGGGCAGGTCAGCATCGGCGTTCGGGCTGGCGTTCCGGCCTGGCTCGACGTGTCATCGCGGGAGGGGCGCGTGCGCAACGCGCTCACCGCTGACGCCGCCCCCGCGGCCGCCGAACAGACCGTCGCGGTGCGCGCACGCACGCAATACGGCGACATCGACATCACTCGCACCGAAGAAGCGGAAGACTCCGCCCCCACCGACAGGAACAAGAAATGACCACTCCAGCAATCGACGTCCACGGGCTTCGCAAGTCATACAAAGACAAGGTCGTGCTCGACGGAGTCGACCTCAGCGTCGCCGCCGGAACCGTGACGGCCCTCCTCGGCCCGAACGGAGCCGGCAAGACGACGACAATCCACATCCTGAGCACGCTCGTGCGGCAGGACGGCGGCACGGCATCCGTGAACGGATTCGACGTGGTTCGCGACGCCGCCGGCGTGCGGGCCTCGATCGGCCTCACCGGCCAATTCTCTGCTGTCGACGGCCTGCTGACCGGCGAAGAGAACCTGCTGCTCATGGCTCGGCTGCGCCATCTGGGTGCGAAACGCTCTAAGACCCGCACCGCGGAGTTGCTCGAACAGTTCGATCTGGTCGATGCGGCCCGCAAACCGATCTCCACCTATTCGGGTGGGATGAAGCGCCGCCTCGACCTGGCAATGACCCTGGTCGCGACGCCCCGGGTGATCTTCCTCGACGAGCCCACGACGGGGCTGGATCCGCGCAGCCGCCACACCATGTGGGACATCGTGCGCGGCCTGGTCGCCGACGGCACCACAGTGCTGCTCACTACCCAGTACCTCGACGAGGCAGACGAACTCGCAAGCCGAATCGCGGTGCTCGACGACGGCCGGATCGTGGCCGAGGGCACGCCCGACGAGCTCAAACGCCGCGTGCCCGGCGGTCACATCCGGCTGAGATTCGGGGATGCCGCAGCGCTCGAGGCCGCCGCACGCTTGCTCACGAATTCCACACCCGACGCCGCCGAGCTCACGCTCTCGGTGCCGAGTGACGGCGGGGTCGGCGTCCTGCGCACCGTGCTGGACCGCCTCGACGCCGCCCACCTCGAGGTTGACGACCTCAGCATCCACACCCCCGACCTCGACGATGTCTTCTTCGCCCTGACCGGAAAGAAAGGTAACGAATAATGACCACCATCACCGCCCAGCAGTCGCATGTCGTCGCGGACGCCGTCACGATGCTGCGCCGCAACGTGTTGCACATCGTGCGCTACCCGGGCTTGTCGATGTTCACCATCCTCGGACCGGTCGTCATCCTGCTCTTAACAGTGTTCGTGTTCGGAGGAACTCTCGGCGCCGGACTCCCCGGAGTAGACCCGGCTGGCGGGCGCGACGCCTACCTTGCGTATGTGATGCCGGGCATCCTGCTGATCACGATTGTCGGCACGGCAAGCGGCGTCTCGATCACCGTCGCCATGGACATGACCGAGGGCATCACCGCGCGCTTCCGCACGATGGCGATCTCCCGCGGTTCGGTGCTCGCCGGGCACGTGCTCGGCAACACGATTCAGGCGGTTATCGCCGTGGCGCTCGTGCTGGGCGTCGGCATGGCGATCGGATTCCGGCCGAGCGCCGGGCCGCTCGAATGGCTTGAGACCGCCGGGCTTGTCACCCTCATCGCATTCTCGGTGAGCTGGATCGGGGTCGCCATGGGCATCCAGTCGAAAACCGTGGAGACCGCAAGCAACCTGCCCCTGCTGCTGACGATCCTTCCCCTGCTCGGCAGCGGCTTCGTGCCCACCGCCTCGATGCCGGCCTGGCTCCAGTGGTTCGCCCAATACCAGCCGTTCACGCCGTTCATCGAGACTATCCGCGGCCTTCTGCTGGGCACCCAGCTCGGGCTCAACCCGGTGCTCGCTTTCGGCTGGTGCCTTGTGCTCACCATTGGCGGGTTCGCCTGGTCGATGGCGATCTACGAGCGCAAGTCGGTGCGCTGAGTCGCAACACAAGACGGGCGGCCGCGATAAGCGACCACCCGTTTTCGTGTTTTACGCGTTCTGCGCCTCGCGGTGCGGCAGTTTCCAGCCCGGGCGCACGAAGTGGCAGGTGTAGCCCGCGGGATACTTCTGCAGGTAGTCCTGGTGCTCGTCCTCGGCCTCCCAGAACTGGCCGGCTGCTGTCACCTCGATGACGACCTTGCCGGGCCAGAGCCCTGAAGCATCGACGTCGGCAATCGTGTCCAGCGCGACGCGCTTCTGCTCGTCGCTCAGGTAGAAGATCGCCGAGCGGTAGCTCGAGCCGACGTCGTTGCCCTGGCGGTCCTTCGTCGACGGGTC
>JBDUDZ010000106.1:0-7799 GCA_040002635.1 Rhodoglobus sp. | reverse complement strand
CCTCTGCGCAACGTGCATGAACGAGTGCATTCAGCAACGTTAGATCGGCTGCCGCGCATCCGCACCGCTGGCCGCCCCGTTTTCATCCCAAGTGATGATCAGGCCCCGCTCGCCCAACAGTGGCTATGGCTGTGGCGAGTGGGCGACCTAGCGAGTGTGAGAAACTTAGTCGTACCTGCACGGGTACGCCCCTCGAAATCGGGAGCCACCGGCCACCATGTGCGGCATCGTCGGAATCGTCTCATCACATCCGGTCAACCAGCAGGTGTATGACGCCCTGCTCCTATTGCAGCACCGCGGCCAAGACTCGACAGGAATCGCTACCAACGACGGCAGCACGATCCACATGTTCAAAGCCAAAGGCCAGGTGCGCGAGGCATACCGCACGCGTGACATGCGCGGGCTGCTCGGCAACGTGGGTCTCGGCCACGTGCGCTACGCGACGAAGGGTAACGCCGACAATGAGCAGGAGGCCCAGCCGTTCTACGTGAACGCGCCCTACGGCATCACCCTGATCCATAACGGCAACCTCACGAACACGCGCGAACTCACCGAGCAGTTGTTCCACATCGACCGTCGGCACCTCAACACCTCCAGCGACACCGAGCTTCTCGTCAACGTGCTCGCCAACGAACTGCAGGCGCAGATCTCCGGCACCGATCTCGACCCCGACCAGGTGTTCGGCGCGATCTCGCGGGTACACGAGCGTGTCGAGGGGTCGTATGCCGCGATCGCCATCATCGCGGGGCACGGCCTGTTGGCGTTCCGCGACCCGTTCGGCATCCGCCCGCTGGTGTTGGGCAAGCGCCAGGCCGGGTTCACGGGTGACGACTGGATCGTGGCATCCGAATCGCTAGTGCTGGAAAGTGCCGGCTACGAGTTCGTGCGGGATGTCGCGCCCGGCGAGGCCATCTTCATCACGCCGGATGGCCAGATGACTTCGCGCCAGTGCGCGGCGAACCCACGCCTGATCCCCTGTTCGTTCGAGTACGTCTACCTGGCCCGGCCCGACTCGGTGATGAACGGCATCTCGGTCTATGAGGCCCGCCTTCGCCTGGGCAACCGCCTGGCCGACACGATCGCGAAGTACACGCCCAGGGGTGACATCGACGTGGTCATGCCGATCCCCGACTCCTCCCGCCCCGCGGCGATGCAGGTGGCACAGAAGCTCGGCGTCGAGTACCGCGAAGGCTTCTACAAGAACCGCTACGTGGGCCGCACCTTCATCATGCCCGGCCAGGCAGAGCGCAAGAAGAGCGTCAAGCAGAAGCTCAACGCGATGTCGAGCGAGTTCAAGGGCAAGAACATCCTGATCGTCGACGACTCGATTGTGCGCGGCACCACCTCAAAAGAGATCGTGCAGATGGCCCGCGAGGCCGGCGCCAACAAGGTGACGTTCACCTCGGCCGCGCCGCCGGTGCGCTTCCCGCACGTGTACGGCATCAACATGCCCAGCCGGCAGGAGCTCGTTGCGCACAACCGCCGCATCCCCGAAATCGCGACCGAGCTGGGCGCCGACTACCTGATCTACCAGGAGGTCGCCGACATGCAGGCCGCAATCCTTGAGGGGTCGGATGTCACGGCTCTAGAAATGAGCTGCTTCACAGGCGACTACGTGACCGGCACAGTCACGCCGGAGTACCTCGACTGGGTCGAGCGCAACCAGCTGAGCTGAGGTGGGGACGGCCGGAGGCCGCCGCGCGCCCCGCGGCGCTCCGCCGCTCCCGCTCCGCCGCTCACGCCCGCTCCCGCCCGCCCCGCCGCGCGCTGCCGCTCCCGCCCGCGCCGCCGCGCGCCGCCGCCTCGCTGCCGCTGCCGCCCGCTCAGCGCTGCCCGCTCGGCGCCCGCCCGCTCCGCCGCGCCCGCCCGCTCCGCCTCGCCAGTTGACGCAAATGGTCACCTGGGACGCATTGGGGCAGCCATTTACGTCATGTCGCGCGCACTCGGGGCCGCAAAGCAGCGCGGCAGGCACCGCGGGAGCGCACCGCGGACGGACGCAGCTGAGGTGCGGACGAGCACGCGCGGACGCACCTAACGCACCAGCGCGGCGCGCCTTAACTCGTTTGGTCAGCGGCCGGTTCGTCCTCGAGCGGCGCCACAACTTCACGTTCGACCAACACTGTCTTTGCGCGCCGCGAGGCGACCCGGTCGAGGATGATCGCGAGCACAGCTCCCAGCAGCACCCCGATAGTCACGCCGTAGAGCGAGAAGTAGCCCGCCAGCGACAGAAACCCGACGCTCGGGTCGACCGGGAAAAGCGAAGTGATGATGAACGTCGCGACGACGCCGAGGAACCCTCCGACGACCATGAACGCGGGGAACTTGGGAGCCCTGCGGATGCGGACGGTGTCGGGCTTGGGCGTGCTCACTCGTCCATTGTCCCCTACGGGCACCGCGGATCGAAGCGGACGGCAGCGGCGGAATGGAACCCGAGCGCGCTACTCGGCCGGGGGGACGGCCACGGCAGCGGCGGCCGGAGGACGGGCACGGGCTACTCGGCCGGCGGGACGGCGACGGGCAGGTGGGCCGTGAGGTCGGCGCGGGTTCCGGATGCCGCGATCAGCCCCTGCGCGACGGCGTCGGCCCAGCGCAGGCTTCCGCTCGCGAGGGCGAGCCAGGTCGCGGCATCCGTCTCGACGACGTTGGGTGGAGTGCCGCGCGTGTGACGCGGCCCCTGTATTGCCTGCACAGCCCCGAACGGAGGCACGCGGATCTCGACGGTGTTGCCCTCCGCCGCGTCGGCCAGCAGCTGCAGGAAGTAGCGCACTGCGGTGGCTGTGGCGTCCCGGCTCGGTGCGGGGGCGAGGGCCTCCGCGATGGCGGAGCGGCCTGCGGCATCCGCGATTCTCTTCGGGGGCATGAAACCACGCTAGACCGTCGTCGGTAGGGTTGACCCCGTGCGAATTCTCGTCCTCGGTTCCGGTGCTCGCGAGCACGCAATCGTCACTGCCCTGCTCAGCGAGAACGCCGGGCACCGGGTGGTGGCAGCTCCGGGCAATGCGGGCATCGCCGCGGTTGTTCCGGTGGTCGCCCTCGACCCGACGCGCGGGGATGTCGTCACCCAGTACGCCCTCGACAACGACATCGAACTCGTGGTGATCGGGCCCGAGGCGCCGCTCGTCGCGGGCGTTGCGGATGCGCTGCGGCAGCGCGGCATCCCGGTGTTCGGTCCCGGCAAGGCTGCGGCCGCGCTTGAGGGCAGCAAGACCTTCGCGAAGCGGATCATGGACGAGGCGGGCGTGCCCACCGGTCGGGCGACGCGGGCCGGCACGATTGAGGACGCGGTACGGGCGATCGACGAATATGGCGCCCCCTACGTCGTCAAGGCCGACGGCCTCGCCGCGGGCAAGGGTGTGCTCGTCACCGACGATCGAGACGCAGCGCTCGCCCACGCGAGCCATTGGCTCGGGTACGGCGCGGTGCTGATCGAGGAGTTCCTCGACGGCCCAGAGGTGTCGCTCTTCCTGCTGAGCGACGGCCACAGCGTGCTGCCGCTCTCCCCAGCGCAAGACTACAAGCGCGCCCTCGACAACGACGAAGGGCCGAACACCGGCGGCATGGGCGCCTACTCCCCGCTGCCCTGGCTGGCCGACGGCTTCGTCGACGAGGTGATCGACACGATCGCGCTGCCCACTATCCGGCAGCTCGCGCGTGAGCAGACCCCGTTTATTGGCCTGCTCTACTGCGGGCTGATCATCACCGACAAGGGCACCCGGGTGATCGAGTTCAACGCGCGCTTCGGCGACCCCGAGACGCAGGTGGTGCTGCCGCGACTGGTAACCCCCTTGAGCGGTTTGCTGCTCGCCGCGGCATCCGGCGAACTGGAAGGCCTGCCACGCCCCGAATTCTCGGCGGATGTCGCTGTCACCGTCGTTCTCGCCAGCGAAGGCTACCCCGACGACCCCATCACCGGCCGCCCGATCACGGGGCTTGCGGATCTCACGGATGTCACTGTCGCGCATGCCGCGACCGCCCTTGTCGGGGGCGAGTTCGTGGCGACCGGCGGCCGCGTGCTGAGCGTCGTCGCGACCGCACCCGATTTCGCGAGCGCTCGAGCGAAGGTCTATGCGGCGCTGCAGACCATCCAGCTCGAGGGCGGCCACTACCGGCGCGACATCGCTGAGCGGGTGTCGAAGTGAACGGCTGGGAGCACACCTACTCCGGCAAGGTGCGCGACCTCTACAGCTCTGCCGCCCAGCCCGGAGTCGTGCTGATGGTGGCCAGTGATCGAGTGAGTGCGTTCGACCATGTGCTTGAGCCGGGCATCCCGGGCAAGGGCGAGCTGCTCACGACGCTGAGCCTGTGGTGGTTCTCGCAGTTGGACGTGCCGAACCATCTTGTCGACGGCGACATTCCTGCTGAGGTGGCCGGGCGCGCGATGCTCGCCAAGACGCTGGAGATGTATCCGATCGAGTGCGTGGTGCGCAGTTATCTCTCCGGCAGCGGCTGGGCGGAGTACCGCGAGACGCAGCAGATCTGCGGTGTGGCCCTGCCTGCCGGCCTCAGCGACGGCGACCGCCTGCCCGAGCCGATCTACACTCCGGCCTGGAAGGCGCCGATGGGCGAGCACGACGAGAACATCACTTTCGAGCGCACGGTCGAGCTGGTCGGCCTCGAGGCGGCGACAGCGCTGCGGGATGCCTCGTTGCGAATCTTCACCGCGGCGTCGGCTATCGCCCAGTCGCGCGGGGTGATCCTCGCCGACACCAAGTTCGAGTTCGGGGCGGATCCCGCCACGGGCGCACTGACCCTCGCCGACGAGGTGCTCACCTCCGACAGCAGCCGCTACTGGGATGCCGCCGAATACGCCGCCGGCCGCCGCGGCCTGAGCTTCGACAAGCAGATCGTGCGTGACTGGCTCGCCGCCCACTGGGACAAAACCGGCACCCCGCCAGATCTGCCCCCCGAGATCGTGGAGCAGACCGCAGCGCGCTACCGCGAGCTGATCGACAAACTGACCAAACCGTAGCGGCGAGCGCGGCGAACTTCCCTACGATGGCCCGCTGACCCAGACGGCGGGCCATCCCCATGGAATGGCGTCGGCCAGCCCGACGTTGACACCGCCATGAGCGATCTTCTTGCCGCAGACACCGCAATGGGGCCCGTCACCCTGCGCGTAGGCGATCTCGACGCGATGACCGCGTACTACCGGGATGCCGTGGCGCTGCAGGTGCTCGACCAGACCGCCGACACCGTCACTCTCGGTCGCGGCACGCAGCGAATCATGATCCTCGAGCACGCACCAGAGCTCAAGCACGCCAGGCAGACCGACGCCGGGCTGTTCCACACCGCCATCGTGTTCGACACCGAAGTGGGGCTGGCCGCGGCCGTCTATTCGGTTGCGCAGCGCTATCCCGGATCATTCACCGGCAGCGCTGACCACCTCGTGAGCAAGGCGTTCTACTTCGACGACCCCGAGGGTAACGGCGTCGAACTGTACTGGGATCGCGACCGCAGCGCCTGGAGCTGGACTCACGGCACCCTCGAGATGGGCACCCTCTACCTCGACCCGAACGGCTTCCTTCAGGAGCACCTCAGCGAAGCCGCCGTGGCCGACCCCGTCATCGGCGCGGCCCGGGTGGGCCACGTGCACCTGCAGGTCGGCGACATCGAGACAGCACGCGAGTTCTACGTCAAACAACTCGGCTTTGAGACAACCGTCGAGATCCCGGGGTCTGCCCTCTTCGTGAGCGCGGGTGGGTACCACCACCACATGGCGATGAACATCTGGCGCTCGAAGGGCGCCGGCCCCCGACCGCTGGCCCTCGGCCTCGGCCGGATGGACATTGCGGTGCCGGGGGCCGACGACCTCGGGGCGCTGGTCGAGCGGATGTCGCACCACGGCATCCAGACCCGTGACGACGGTCGCAGCGTGAGCTTCGATGACCCCTGGGGCAGTCTGATCACCGTCGCGGCGGCCAGTGCGTGATTAGGGCCAGTGCGTGACTAGGGCTAGTGCGTAATCAGGGCTAGTGCGTGATCAGGGCCAGGCGGGGGTTGAGCTCGAAGAACCGCTCGACGGTATCCATCTCGAAGTACGGCAGGGCGCCGACGTTGCCCGCGTCTTTCACGGTGATCCACCAGCCGTTGGGCGAGATTGTTGCGGATTCGCGCGGGCCGAGCCCGGCGCCGATCGCGCCCACGGCGTACTGGGTGTCGGTTGCGCCGCCCGGGATGGTGGGGCCACCACCGGCGTGCGACCAGTTGGAGTTGGCGTTGTACCAGCCGAGCAGCGTCTTGTAGTCGGCCGCGGAGATGGCGGTCTCGGTGACCAGCACTGTCGCGACTCCGCCCACCCCGAACGCGCAGGTGACGCCGCGGTCGGCCCGCACGAAGTTCTGCAGCGTGGCGGCATCGGCGGCAATTGCACCCGCGGGCGTCGCGACGGGCCCGAACCCGGGGTACCGGGCCGCGGTCGCGCTAATCGACAGGTCGGTGACCATGTTCGTGCAGCTCGGGATGCTGAATGTCGGCAGCGTGTACCCGGGCGGAAGCGGGATGCTGGGGCCGGGGTTGTACGGAGTGATCGGGGTCGTGATGACCGGGCCGCCGATCACCGGCGTGTGCTGAATCGTGGGGCTGGGGTTCGGCACGGGAATCTGTCCGGCGTTGGCCGGAAGTGCCACCCCGATGGTCAGGGCGGCCGCGACTGCAGCGGACGCCGCCGCGGTGGCGAGGGTGCGGGTGCGGCTCATGGCTGTGTCCTTTTGTCGAAGTCCGGCCGCATCCTGCGGCTCGTCTACTCGACGTGGGAACGGGTCCTGCTGGTTGACGCCCGGTGAAAATATTCCCCGTCAACCGCGAGCGGCCAGGTTCTGCACCTGCCTGTCGTGCGCGCCCGCGACCCACTCCCAGCCGGGCTTCGCCTCGGGGCCGATCCGCGGATCGGTGATAGTCGCACCGTCGCGCAGCGCGACGACATAGGCGCGATCCAGGTCGATGCGCTGCTGGATTTCGGGGCCGCGCGCCACCGACCCGTGGCCGGGGATGGCGACATCCATGCCATCCGCGGCATCCTCGAGAATCTGCAGCCCAGCCAGGTAGTCGCCGAACGGGTCGTCGGCACCCACGTTGAGCAAGGGCACCAGCACATCGGAGAGCATGTCGCCGACAACGAGCACTCCACGATCCGCGATCACGAGCGCCGCGTGGCCGGGGGCGTGGGCGTTGTGCTCCACGATCCGCACCTGCGGGCCGTCCCAGGGGATCTCGGTGGCACCAACCGGCAGCGCGGTGATCTTGCCGAGCAGGTCGAGCGACACGTCATCCGGAATGCCGGCCCGCGCCCGATCGACACCGCCCGCCAGCCTCGCCGTCGCCGAAGCCTCGGCCGCCGCTGTCGCCCAGCGCGGTGGCGTTCCGAGCCCCGCGTGCCAGAGCAGGTGATCCCAGTGCGGATGCGTCGCGAAGCCGGCCGCCACTCGGCCCGCTAGCTCCTCGGCGAGCGCAGCCAGCTCCGCATCGTGGATGCCCGGGTCGATGACCAACGCACCGCTCGGGCCATCCACCACCACGGTATTGGTCTGCACCCACTCGCTGGTGTGGACGGTGACTCCGGAAGCGACCGCGGTCATCCGAGCACCTCGTTCTGGCCGATGTGCTGGGCGAGTTCGTCGAGCGCGCTGTCCCAGCCGTCGTAGAAGTTTTCGTCGCCGGGCATCCCCTTGATTCCGCGGATGTCGAAGGTGAGCCGAGTGAGCTCGCCCAGGTTTTCGAAGCTGACGGTCACGACCGGTGCGTCCTCGTCGCCGGGTTCGCCCCAGGTGAAGACGAGCCGCTGGTCGGCCACGATCTCGCGG
>JBDUDZ010000105.1:0-7816 GCA_040002635.1 Rhodoglobus sp. | reverse complement strand
GCCTCGCGATCGCGCGGACCCTGCTCGCGGCCCCGCCCATCCTGCTGCTCGACGAATCTACCTCGTCACTCGACGGCCTCAACGAGCAGATGCTGCGCGAAGCCATCGACGCCGTCGCCGAGAACCGCACGCTGATCGTGATCGCGCACCGCCTCTCGACGGTCGTCGACTCCGACCAGATCGTGGTGCTCGACCACGGCCGCGTTGTGGGCGTCGGAACGCACTCCGAGCTGGTGAAGTCGACGCCGCTCTACAAGGAGCTCGCGAAGCACCAGCTGCTGGTGTAGCGGCCCTTTCATCATTCAGGAATTTGTGCGGCGGATGCTCCGAATGGGGCTCAATGGGACGCTCCAGGTGGCTATTTCCCCCGCCTAGCATCACAACTTCCTGAATGATGAATATAGGGATGACCGAAGACTCACCGTCTGGCTCACACAGCAGGGCGACCGGGTCGAGAGCGTTAGCCCGCCAGCGCGAACATCGCCACGGCCGCCGTCGCCGCGACGTTCAGCGAGTCGATCCCGTGCGCCATCGGGATCTGCACCACAGTGTCGGCGACCGCCAAAGCCTCCGCGGTGAGGCCCTCGCCCTCGGCTCCGAGCACCAGAGCCACGCGAGATGGCGCGTTCGCCGCGAATGACCGCAGTGACACCGCGTCTGCAGTGAGGGCGAGAGCGGCAATGTGGAAACCCTCCAGCTCGGCGCGGGCTTCGGGCCACTCGCCGAGCCGGGTCCATGGCACCTGCAGCACGGTGCCCATGCTCACGCGGATGGAGCGGCGGTAGAAGGGGTCGGAGCAGCGCGGGGTCACGAGCACCGCATCCGCCCCGATCGCCGCGACCGAGCGGAAGATCGCGCCCACGTTTGTCGGGTCCGCGATGTTTTCGAGAATAACCACGCGCTTGGCTGTGCGCACGAGCTCTGCCACGGACGGCAACGCGGGCCGGTGCATCGACGCGATGAGGCCGCGGTGCAGCAGGTAGCCCGTGAGTTGCTCGAGCAGTTCACCTGGGCCGGAGAAGACATCGACGTCGGGGCCCACGAGAGCGACGGCAGCCGCTACGGATGCCCCCAACGCGAGAACCGAGCGCGGCCGGTGTCCCGCGCGCAGCGCCCGCTCGAGCACGAGCGCGGACTCGGCGATGTAGAGGCCGTGCTCGGCGCCCCGTGGCCCGTTCGATGCAGGTCGGTTCGATGCAGCTTTCTTGAGCGCGACATCCGTCAGGTGGGAGTAGTCGGCGAGTCTCGGGTCAGCGAGGTCAGCGATGTGAATAACCGGCACGAGGCGACCGGCACTACGCGATGAGTTCGGCGCCGGCCGCCTCGAGGCGCTCGAGAGCCGCCGCACTCGACTCGGGCGCGACACCCGCGACAAGACCGGTGAGCACCCGCACGGTGCGACCTGACTCGATACCGTCGAGCGCAGAGGCGAGCACGCAGTAGTCAGTCGCGATTCCCGCGACATCAATCGCTGTCACGCCGAGCCGGTCGAGTGCCTCGGGTACTGTCTCGCCGTCGTCTGTCACGCCTTCGAAGATCGAGTATGCGGGCTTGCCCTGCCCCTTACGCACGTGGACGTCGATGAGCGAGGTGTCCAGTGCCGGGTGGTACTCGGCTCCCGACGTGCCTGCGACGCAGTGCACGGGCCAGGTGTCGACATAGTCGGGCTCCGCGTCATCCCCGGCAAAATGCCCGCCGTTATCGTTGTCGGCGTCGTGCCAGTCGCGCGAGGCGAACACCACGTCGTAGCGATGGGGATGCGCGCGCAACAGCTCGGTTATGCCTGCCGCGACCGCCGCCCCACCATCGACACCGAGGGAGCCCCCCTCGGTGAAGTCGTTCTGCACGTCGATGATGAACAGGGCCCGTGACTGACGCTGGTCGAGCATGGCGCTCCTAGTTGTTTGACAGGTTGTTGCCGCAACTGAATACGCCAGTGGCGAGGGCATCCTGCGCGTCTTTCGCGTCGCTGGTGATGCCGTCGCGGATCGAGTAGAAAGCGAAAACCAGCTGGGTGCCATCCGCTGCCCGGATGATGCCGCCCAGGGCATATTCTGTCTCGAGCATTCCGGTCTTTGCGAGAACATTGCCCGCGGCAATTGCATTGGGGCCCTCGAACCGGCCGGAGAGAGTGCCGGACTGGCCAGCTACCGGCAGGCCGGCGAGCACGACACCGAGGTCGTTGGTGCTCGCGGCGACCTTTGCCATAAGCAAGCTCACAAACTGCGGTGAGACCGCGTTGAGGTCGCTTAATCCTGAACCGTCACGAATGGTGATCGTCGTCGTCGGCAGGCCATAGGCAACAAGTGCGCCAGGGATTGCCTGGGCGAGCGACGCAGAACCTCCGTTGAAACCCAGCGCTTTCGAGGTGTCGCGGGCAAGCATTTCGGCAAGCATGTTGTCGCTATTGAGCAGCATTTCACTAATAAGAGTCGACAGCGGCTGCGACTTCACTTCGGCAAGCACAGTCGAGCCGATCGCGGCACCGGTGGTGAATGCCACCCCGTTGAGGCCCGCGGCGCTCGCGAAAGCGCGGCCGGCATCGCCCACCGGGTCGTTGGTGCGGGTGCTGACAAGTTGCGACGGATCTTCGCGGCCGCCGTTGATCATGAGCGCGGTCACCGGGGCCTGGAATCCCGCAGACTGCTCCCCGCGATCCCATGACGGATCCCAGTTGTCGGCGGGATCCCACATCGTTGCATCAAGCACAATCGTGGTAATCGGCACGCCCGGATGCTTTGCCTTGTAGTTGCTCATCGCCTGCGTCGCGAGGTCACCGATCTGTGGGGCGCCGTCGTAGAACGTATTAGTTGTGTTGGCGAGAGTCGGATCCCCGCCGCCCTGCAGCACGATCGTGCCGGGTAGGGAGCCGTCGATCACCTTGGTGGAAAGCTGCGCCGCCGGACCGAGCACGCTCAGTGCGGCGGCCGCAGTCAGGGTTTTTAGCACGCTGCCCGTTCGCTGCGGCTGCTCGCCGTTGCGGTCGAAGAGAGTCTCGCCCGTGTCGGCACGAGCTACGTAGCCGGAAAAGTTCGCCAGGCGAGGGTCGGCCGCTATCGCCGCGACGCTGCAGGTTCGCAGGTGGCTCGAGGTGGGGATTGCTGACGGTTGCGGTCGAAGGGGGTATGCACTTGCGCTGTGCGGCAGAGCCGCGGCGCTCGAATTAGAACCGGCGGAAAGCCCGGCAAATACCGACGCCGTTCCCAACAGAAGAAATACCACAGCGGCCGCAGATAGCGGCCAGGCCAGGGGATGCTTTGCTACGAGCGCGCGGATACCGCCACTCGGTGTGCCGCGGTGTATGTCGGCACCCGCACTACTGGCGCGCGCCTCACTGCTCGAACGCGTCCGCGCACGTGATGACTTCCCCGAGTCTCGCATCGAGCGCCGGGTGGGCGCTCCAGAAGGGTCCTGGGAATCAGTCACCGGGCAATGATACTCGGCGTGGCTTCAGGCGGCCGCTAGCCCGCCGTCATCAACGGCTCAGCAGTAGATCCACCGAGCTGCAGCACGAGTGAACTCGTAGGGCTCATCCGGCACGCCACCGTGGGTCATAGCGAAAGCTATGCAGACGCCGCCGGTGCTGTCGCCGGGACGGTACAGCGACGCCTGGTGCGCCGGTGAATACCACCACTTGGACGCGACATCCGAACCCCCGTTGCCATAGCCGCCAGCCAGGTTCCCATCACAACCCACGCTCGGAACCCCATCGCTTCGCTGTGAACCAAGATGGCCCCAGGCACTCAAGGGATCCTCGCTCGGGTCTTCGGCCATCCAGAAGAGGCGCTGTTCCATGCAAGAGTCATAGACGAAGTAAGACACCGGGTCGAGGCAATTGTCTGCGCGGATCGCGTTGTACTCGGCCGCGAACGAAGCCAAGTCGTCGGACGTTGTTCCGCCGACCCCGCCAGGAGAGGTGATGCCGGGCGCGCCGCTGTTACTGCTGCCGCCGTAGCCGGGGCAGGAAAGACCCCGAGATGAAAGCGATGAGCGGCGATCGTTGGTTCCGGATGCCGCACCAGCAGCGTCAACGGGCGGTTGCGGTTTGGGTACCGGCTTTTGAGCGAGGTGCTCTGAGTCCTGCGAGCCTGCCGCTTTCGCTGCCGCGTCGAGGGCGGCTGTGTCGATGCGGCTGGCGTAGGCCGCTGCAACGATGGGCGCGGACGATACCTCGGTAGACGAGGAGATGGATGCCAGAGCCGGGGATTCCGCGACCGAATCAGCGATCGCTGGCGTAGTGAGACCTGGGCCTCCCCCACCCACGAAAGGCAAGACCAACACGAGCGCCGTCGTCACTACCGTTGCCCCGAAAAATATTCGCTTCATTGAGAACCCCCGTCCCAGATGTAACACCCCTCAAGCTATCGGTGCTTCCTAGATAACGCTAGGGCCCGCGCGCTGGCCGCGACAACCAATCGGGGCACAATAATGACCGGTCCACCCGCCAACTGGGGGCGTGGCCGAGACGCTGTGTCCGGCTTAAGGGGGACAAAAACCCACGAGTCTGCCGTTGGCGGGGTCTGCATTGAGCACGCTAATCCAGTGGAATGCCGAGCTTCCCGGCGATCGCCTTGCCCGCATCGGCGAGTTGTTGCGGGCTGAGTTTGCGCGGGATCATGAACCTCGTGCGCAACGGCAGCATGACGATTTCTAGCGCCCCGAAATTAGTCGCGACCACTATTTCTGAAAAATGACGCGTGACTGTTCTGGTTTCGAGCGGCATCCTCTTGATGGCCACCGCTCGAAGCCGGTCGGTACCGACGAAACCGCGGGGCACGGCCCGGAAACTACCGCCAAAGAACCGCAGCCCCTCGGGAGTCGCAGCGACGGTCATATAGGTCGACGTCCAAATCCGCGGGATGTGTCTCTTGTTCGATGAGCGTTCAGCCATGCGCACTTGGGCAGCAAGCTCGTCGGTCATGACGATTTCGAAGAGGGCGGCATTGGGAAAGAGTCGCCGAACGGCCGAAGACCGCAGCCGGCCCCGTGCCCAATAGAAGACAAACAGCAACCACAGGACCCCAAAAAGACCTACGAATAATATGACGAGTACTACGCCACCGTTGGGGATTTCGTTCACAACTCTTACGCTGCGGTAAACGAGGAGACCGACACCCGAGGCGAACAGACCAATGAACGTGACTATTCCAGCCCAATCCGTGTCTCCATGATGATTGCTGCCAGGAGACTCGATTTCGGCCATCAAATGCTCACCGCCACGGGTTGTCTTCGTTTGACCACGACTCACGGAGCCGCCCAAGAGAATCGAACTCTTGACCTTCTCATTACGAGTGAGATGCTCTACCGACTGAGCTAGGGCGGCGGGCCCGGGTCGCCCCGAGGCACAGCATGAGAGCTTAGCCGAGAATCGGCGGTCGCCCTACGTGAACAGCGTGCGCAGTTCCCCAAAGGATTCCCGAAGGCGTTCCGCAAGGTGAGAGGCCTGTTCGCCCGAGCCCCATGTCGTCCAGGCGTGGCGCATCGCCGCGAAAGCGACCAGGGTCACGAGGCGAGCGCGTCGCTCGAGTTCTTTATCCCGGCTGGCGAGTGAGGGGTCGTCGTGCACGAGTCGCTCTGCCACGATGGCGTCTACCTCGCCCTCGAACTTGCGCATCGTCGCCATCCGCGCCGCGAGCAGCTCGGGATACTGAGTCAGCAAGCGATGCCGACGCTGCATCATGTCGATGTCTGCCATCGACTTCTCAGTCGATCCGATGATGACGACAGACAGATCATCGAAGATCTGGCCGGTGCCGTGCACGAACGTTTCGACTAGTCCAACCGAGGGCAACACTGGCGCATCCCCCAGCATCGCTTCTTCCTTCGATGCGAAGTAGTTGAAGAACGTGCGTGGCGACACGTCAGCGACCCGACTGATTTCGTCTACAGTCACCCCGTCGAGCCCTCGCTCGCTGACCAGGTCGACGACGGCTAATTGGATGGCGCGTCGCGTCGCGAGCCGCTTCCGCTCGCGCAGGCCCAGCTCGGCCAAGTCCACGGAAGTCATGACTCTATTCTTGCACGGCCTGCAAGTTTCTCGCCGGGAGCGATCAGCACTTCGGGTCGGTAGCCGGCACTGTGCTCTTCACGAAGAAGTCGTCGACGGCGTTGTTCACGCACGAATTCGACTTGTTATATGCCGTATGGCCCTCACCGTGGTAAGTGATCAGATGTCCGTGCTGCAACGACGCCGCGACCGCTTGGGCCCACTTGTAGGGCGTGGCCGGGTCATTGGTCGTGCCGACGACGAGGATGTCTGCCGAGCCAGGTGCCGTGATTGCGACGCGGTCACGTTTGGCCGGCACGGGCCAGTTCGGGCAACCGGTGCCGCCATAGGACATCTGCGGACCGAAGACCGGCGCAAGCTGCTTGAGCTTGACCGCCTCGTCACGCATCGCCTGCACGTTGCCATCGCCGTGCGCGTCAAGGCAGTTGATGCTGATGAAAGCCTCGGTCTGGTTGTCTGAGTACGTGCCGTCGGAGTTGCGCCCGTTGTAGCTGTCGGCAAGCTGGAATGCATAGCTCGCCTGGCCGGAGAACACCGAGGCAAACAGCTGGCGCAGGTACTGCCAGTTGTCCTTGTTGTACAGCGGCAGGATGATCGCGGTGAACATGGCCGAGCTGCCGAGTTGGCGACCGTCGCTGTTGGCGATTGGGCTGGCATCCAGGCTGTCAAGCAGCGCGCGGATCTGGTCTAGGTCATCCTGCGTACTGCCAGAGAACGGGCAGTCTTTCGCTGTCTTGCAGTCCTCAAGGAACGCCTTGAGGGCGCTCTCGAAGCCGACTGCCTGGGTGGCGGTGCCCTCAAAGTCGTCAGCGGCCGGGTCTACAGCACCGTCGAGAACAAGGTGCCCCGTCTTACCTGGGAACAGCTCTGCATACACGGCACCGAGCAAAGTGCCGTAGGAATAGCCGAGGTAGTTGAGCTTCGTGTCGCCGAGGATCGCGCGCAGCATGTCGAGGTCGCGGGCGGCGCTCGGGGTGTCGACGAACCCGAGCAACTGTCCGGTAAGTTCCAGGCAACGCTCGCCGAACTTCTTGTTCGCAGCCGCGGATGCCGCAATCCATTCGTCACTGCCGATCACGCCGGGCGTGATGTCGTAGAGGTACGAGTCAAGCTCGGCCGGGCTGGTGTAACACTTCACGGGCGTCGAGCGGTTCACGCCGCGAGGGTCGAAGCCGACGATGTCGTAATTGGCCTGCAGCGTGGCATCCGTCGCATAGTCGACGCTGTCCTTGATGAAGTCATAGCCCGAACCGCCGGGGCCGCCAGGGTTGACCAACAGCGAGCCCATCGGCTTGCCCGACTTCGCGGGTTGGCGGATGAGGGCGAGCTCGATCGTCGCCGTCGCCGGATTCGCCCAATCCATCGGCGCCTTCGCCGTGGTGCACTGCATTCCACTATTGCAGCTCTTCCACTGCAACACCTGGTCGTAAAACGGCTTGAGGTCGGCGGCCACGTTTTCACCCGTCGGCGAGGATGTTGAACTCGCCGCGGTCGGAGGCATGAACCACGAAACGCACCCCGATAGCGCCATCGTTACCGCCACACCGACCGCGATCAGAGCGGCGACACGAGACGTGGTGTTCATCATGTGCGGGGCACCTTCCGGCTTGCTGTGACGAGCATGGCCTCGATGGCCAATGCGGGGGGAACGTTGCTGTCGATGCGTCGGCGAGCGCCGCCGATGGCATCCATTGTCGCGAGAGTCTCGGTTGGGCTGGCAAGAAGTGCTGCTCTTTGCAGTCGGTCGAGGATACCGAGGTTGATGGGTTCGCTCGCGACGCTGAGCTGAATCAGCAGGATGTCCCGGTA
>JBDUDZ010000104.1:0-7915 GCA_040002635.1 Rhodoglobus sp. | reverse complement strand
GGTCAACCTGATGGCGGGCCAGGGCAGCGCGAAAGACATCGTCACGGCAGTGAACGACGCGGCGAAGAAGTCATAGAAAAGGAACAGTGCACATGACATCCATCAGCGAGAGCCTGCGCATCGCGCAGGCGCCCCGCGTGGATCTCACGGCAGGTGGGGATGACGCGATCGCGTCATCCCCACCCCGTCGGCAGAGGTCGAGCGGCAGCATTTGGCGTATGCGCCTGGAGATCGCGGCCCTGGCCGGCCCGGCACTCGTGGTCTTCGTGGTCTTCGTGATCCTGCCGGTCGGTATCGCCGCCTACTACGGATTCTTCAGCTGGGCCGGGTACGGACCCGCCACGAAGTTCGTGGGGCTGCAGAACTACGTCACGATCCTGCAAGACAACACGTTTATCGAGGCGCTCAAACACAACGCCATGATCGCGGTGCTGTCATTGGTCATCCAAGGGCCAATCGCGATCGGGCTGGCACTTCTGCTCAATCGGAAGATGCGCGGCCAATCTGTGCTGCGGGTGCTCATCTTCGTGCCCTACGTGATCTCCGAGGTTGTCGTCGGCATCGGCTGGAGTCTCATGCTTCAGTCGCACGGCGCGGTAAATGGTTTCCTCGAGAGCGTGGGCCTGGGCGCGCTCAAGCAGGACTGGCTTTCGAACCCGAGCATCGCGATCTGGTCACTGATGCTGGTCATCACCTGGAAATACATCGGGTTCGCGGTGATCCTGTTCCTGGCCGGCCTGCAGGGTATCCCGGAGGAGCTCGCGGAAGCTGCCGCCATCGACGGTGCCTCCTACTGGCAGATCCAGCGCAATATCGTGCTGCCCCTGCTGGGCCCGACGATCAGGATCTGGGCTTTCCTCTCGATCATCGGCTCGTTCCAACTGTTCGATCTCGTCTACATCATCTGGGGACAGTACGTGGCCTCGACTGCCGGCACCTCCACCATGGCCACCTACATGGTCGCCAACGGCCGGAACGCGGGCAGCTACGGCTACGGCAATGCCGTGGCGGTGGTCATGTTCCTGATCTCCCTGGCCATTGCCCTTCTGTACCAGCGTTTCCTCCTCCGGCGTGATGCCGACGGAGCAATTTCGGGGAGAAAGAACTCATGAGTGCACCGAGTCTCGCAGGCAGGCTGCCCGCACCCACCCACCGCCGGCGAAAGCTGTCGATCACCACGCCGGTCATCTACTTCGTGGCACTGGTGCTGGTCGGCCTGATCCTGGTGCCTGTCGCGTACGTCATTCTCGGCGGTTTCCGCAGCAACTCAGAGATCACCGTTGACCCGTCTGGCTTCCCGACGACCTGGCAGGTCGGGCACTACATCGACGTGCTGAGCAGCGAGGTTTTCTGGCGAGAGTTGTCTAATTCCGCGATCGCCGCTGTCACCACGACGTTCTTCGTCGTCGGGCTGGGGCTCATGGCGAGTTTCGTGTTGGCTCGCTACCAATTCCGCGGTCGCGGCGCGATATACGGACTCTTCGCTGCGGGTCTGATGTTCCCGATCGCCGTGGCGATCACTCCGCTGTACATCCTGGTGCGGGCATTTGGCCTCACGAACTCGCTGGCCGGCGTCATCATCCCCCAGATTGCGTTTGCCCTGCCGGTCACGATCATCATCCTCGTGCCCTTCCTGCAAGCCATCCCCAACGAGTTGCAGGAGGCCGCAGAGATCGACGGATGCAGTCGCATCGGCTTCTTCTGGCGGATGGTCATCCCGCTGTCGACGCCGGGAGTGATCACCGTGGGCATCCTCGCATTCGTCGCGAGTTGGAACAGCTACATCCTTCCGCTGTTCATACTCAACGGTGAGGCGTCGTACACGATCCCGCTCGGCGTACAGGCGTTTGCGTCGCAATACTCGGTTGACACGGCGAAAGTGCTCGCTTTTACGTCGCTTTCCATGCTCCCCGCGCTGGTCTTCTTCAGCCTCTTCGAGCGGCGGATCGTCGGCGGTCTGACTGGCGCAGTAAAGGGTTAGGGCTCGCCGTTGCCGTGCCGCACCGTGCGCATTCACCAAGAGAATGCAGGGAGAGAAAGATCGTGACTGCCGTGGATTTGCCTCCCGTCTCCGGGCGCGTGCGCGCCCTGTACGACCAGATGACGCTCGACGAGAAGCTTGCGCAACTCGTCGGCTTCTGGGTCGACCAGGGCAACGAAGTGGTCGCTCCGATGGCCGGCGAGAAGGTGGCGACCGCGCGCTACGAGACGGCGAGTGCCCACGGGCTCGGTCACCTCACCCGCGTATACGGAACTCGGCCGGTGGATCCCATCGAGCGGGCAAACTGGCTGTGGAGCGAACAGCGACGACTTCGGGCGCTGTCTGGTGGCATCCCGGCGATAGTCCATGAAGAGTGCCTGACGGGTTTCGCGGCGTGGAAGGGTGCGACCTTCCCGACGCCCCTGGCCTGGGGTGCGGCCTTCGACCCCGAGCTGGTACAGGAAATGGGCAGGCTCATTGGGGGATCGATGCGCGCCCTTGGCATCCACCAGGGGTTGGCCCCAGTGCTCGATGTTGTTCGCGACGCCCGATGGGGCCGCGTCGACGAGTGCATTGCAGAAGACCCGTACGTGGTCGGCACCATCGGAACCGCGTACGTGAGGGGGCTACAGGAGGCCGGCGTACACGCCACCCTCAAGCACTTCGTGGGCTACTCGGCCTCGCAGGCGGGGAGAAACCATGCGCCAGTGCACGCCGGCCAGCGTGAGATCAACGACGTGCTGCTCCCGCCGTTTGAGATGGCGATCCGGGATGGCGGAGCCCGGTCGGTCATGTGCTCGTACGCCGAGATAGACGGGGAACCGGTCGCGGGCACCCCCCGCTACCTCACGGACATCCTGCGGGGCAGATGGGGTTTCGACGGCGTAGTCGTCGCCGACTACTTTGCCGTGGAGTTCCTGCACAGCATGCACGACATTGCTGAGGATGCGGGCGTCGCTGCCGACCTCGCTCTTCGCGCGGGCATCGATGTGGAACTGCCCAGCGGAGAGGCCTTCCTGGAACCCCTGGCCGCCCGCATCCGGTCGGGGCAGACCGAGATGGAGCTGGTCGAGCGGGCGGTGCTGCGCGTTCTCAGCCAGAAGGAAGAACTCGGTCTTCTTGATGAGACCTTCGATTCTCCGCCGACCGAGATCGATCTCGACAGCCCTGCCCACCGCGAGGTCGCCCACCGGCTCGCGGTGGAATCGATGATCCTGCTGACCAACGACGGCATCCTGCCGCTTGCGCCCTCACTCGGCACAATCGCGGTGGTCGGGCCGAACGCCGATTCGGCCGAAGCGCTCATGGGTTGCTACTCGTTCGTGAACCATGTGCTCGCCTTCCACCCGGACGTGCAATTCGGGTTCGAAGTTCCCTCGATCCTTGACGCGGTGCGGGCGGAGTTTCCCCGCGCCGAGATCACCCACGCCCAGGGGTGCGATGTCGAGGGCTCTGACACCACGGGCATCCCGTCGGCTGTTGCCGCAGCTGCGGCGGCAGATGTCGCGATAGTTGTCGTCGGCGACCGGGCGGGCCTATTCGGCCGTGGCACGGTGGGCGAGGGCAACGACGCGGAATCGCTTGAGCTGCCGGGAGTGCAGCGCGAACTCATCGAGGCTGTTGTCGCCTCAGGAACACCGGTAGTGGTGGTCGTCGTCTCGGGCAGGCCGTATGTGCTCGACTGGGCGACGGGCGCGATCGGCGCCCCGGCGGCGGTGGTGCAGGCCTTCTTCCCCGGGGAGGAAGGTGGCCCCGCGCTCGCGTCGCTGCTGTCTGGCCGCGTCTCGCCATCCGGTCGGCTGCCCGTGTCGATGCCGAGGTCGGCCGGTGCCCAGCCTTACTCCTACCTGCACCCGCGGCTGGGCGGGCCGTCAGAGATCACCAGGGTCGACAGCACGCCGATCTTCCCATTCGGCCACGGCCTCAGCTATACCTCGTTCGAACGGGAGGCGCTCACCGTCGTCGGCCCGACCGGCACCGACAAAGGTTTCACGGCGCGGGTTACCGTGCGTAACGCGGGGGATCGCACCGGCACCGACGTCGTGCAGCTATATGGCCGTGACGTGTACGCGAGCGTGACTCGGCCGGTTGCCCAGTTGCTCGCCTACCGGCGGGTGAGTCTCGAACCGGGCGAGGAAGTCACTGTCACATTCCGTGTTCCCGCCTCGCTGCTGGGGTTCACCGGCACGGACGGCGAGCGGATCGTGGAGCCGGGCGACTTCGAGTTGTGGGTCGGGCCCTCCTGCGCGACGCGGGACACGTCGACAGTTCTCACGCTCGTCGGTTCCGACTACCGACTTTCGGCCTCAGATGACCGGATCGGTTCCGACACGATCGAGCAGGTAGCTGCACGGGGCACCTATGCCGCGCCCCGCTAACCCGATCCTGCGGGGGATGCAGCCAGATCCGAGCATTGTGCGCGTGGATGACACCTACTACCTGGCCACGTCCACGTTCGAGTACCTGCCGGGAATCCCGATCCACACCAGCACCGACCTGCAGACCTGGCAGCTCGCCGGTCACGCCATCCACGATGAGTCACAGTTCGATTTCAGCGCCGTTCCCGATTCTCGTGGAATCTTCGCACCGACGATCCGCCACCACGATGGCCTGTTCTACATTGCGTGCACACTGATGGATGCGGGTGCTTCCGGCGGAAACTTTTACGTGACCGCCACCGACGTGGCCGGCCCCTGGTCTGCGCCTGTGATGCTGCCGAACGCGCGGGGCATCGATCCCTCCCTGTTCTTCCATGATGGTCGGGCGTGGTGGATCGGCTGCCGCGAGGTCGAGCCCCAGACGTTCGAGGGGGAGACCGAGGTCTGGATGCGCGAGCTCGACCTCGAACGCGGAGAGCTGATCGGACCGGAAACCGTGATCTGGACCCGCACCCAGTTGCGCGCGGTGTGGGCCGAAGCGCCACACATCTACGAGCGCGATGGATGGTTCTATCTCGTGACCGCCGAAGGCGGCACGTCGTTCGAACACTCGGTGATGATCGCGCGATCACGCCAGCTCGACGGGCCGTACCTACCTTGCCCGACCAACCCGATCCTTACCCACCGGCACCTCGGACACGGCGTCGACGTGCAGAACGTGGGCCATTGCGACCTCGTGCAAGCCCCCGACGGACGGTGGTGGATGGTCATGCTTGCCACTCGGCCGATCGATGGCCATCACATCCTCGGGCGGGAAACCCACCTGGCGAGCGTGACCTGGGAAGACGACTGGCCAGTCGTGAATGCCGGATCGGGTCGCCTCGATCCACCGTCCGCCCAGCGTGGGTCGTGGGGATCAGAAGGAGTACCGTCTGCCGCCGACTTTCTCGCGGTGCGGGGGTTCGCTGACTTTGCGGAGCAGACGAGCACCGGGCTGCGGCTGCGGTCGACCGGCAGCAGCCTCGTTGCGGGCCACAGCGCCGCGCTTCTGCGCAGAGTGACCAGCACCGACTGTGCGGTGTCGGTGACCCTGGACGAGCTCGATGACGGTGCGCGCGCGGGACTCGTGCTTCGCCAGAGCGGCGACTTCCACGTTCGTCTGGAAGTGGAGGCGACGCACGGGGGCCTCATGGCGCGGCTCGTCTCGCGGCATAGGGAGGATGTCGAGCTGGCACAGATTCGGCTGAAACCGGGATCGGCGCAGCTCGCCGCCCAGGTCTCGGCAGAGGGAGTGACCTGGTTAGCGGCAGGAGGCGGCGGAGAAACCGTCGAGCTGGGGCGCACCCCGCTCGCTGGCCTCAGCACCGAAACTGCAGGCGGCTTCGTCGGCACCACTTTCGGGCCCTACGCGACCGGCCCCGCAGGCGTGAGCGTGCTCTTCACGGCCTGGAGCCAGGAAGATCGGTGATCAGGATCCGAAACGGGTCGCCAGCCAACGGGCCTGCCGCAGCCACTGGTGGGTGGCTCCGCCCTCGTGCCCGTTGAAGGAGTAGATCTCGATGTCGGCATCGTCGGTGGCGAGATGGTTGTACGCCGCGAACACCGACGATGGCATCACGACTTCATCCATGAGCGCTACGGAGAACAGCGCGGCCGCATGAATGCGCCGAGCGAAGTTCACCCCGTCGAAGTAGCCGAGCGTTTCGAACACGCGATCGACCTTGTCGCGATGCACCGAAAGGTATCGCGCAACCTCCGTGAACGGGTCGAGAGGAGTGATCGATACCGAACGTCGAAAGTGGCACAGGAACGGAACGTCCGGCATGACCGCGACTACCGCCGGATGCAGGGCCGCGGCCGCGAGAGCAATCGCGCCACCCTGGCTGCCGCCGGTGACCGCGATCCGGCTGGAGTCTGCGAACTCCATTTCGGTCACGGCGTCGACGAGACGCACCGCATCGGTGAACAGCCGTCGGTAGTAGTAGGTGTCCTGGTGGGCGATGCCGCGCGTCATGAATCCCGCGCCGGCGGGCCCGGATCCGTGCGGGTCGGGGGTGTCGCCGCCGGTGCCCCATCCGCTGCCCTGTCCGCGCGTATCCATCAGCACGTGCAGGTAGCCGCTCGCCGCCCACTGCAGGCGCTCGCCGGGCAGTCCGCGGCCGCCGTTGTACCCGATGAACTCGATCACCACCGGCAGCGCACCAGACGCGCCCCGCGGTCGCGACAGCCAGGCGCGTACCGGCTCTCCGCCGAATCCGGGAAACACCAGGTCGTTGATTTCGATCTCGGTGATCGGGGTGTCAGCCACCGTCATCGTGACGGCTCCGCCAATCGACCGGGACTCGGCTATCGTCAGGCTCCAGAAGTCGTCGAAGTCGGTGGGTTCGGCGACCTCCGGTCGATACTCGCGGAGTTCCTCGAGGACAAGGTCGGTGAACGGCATGTGGCGAGCCTACCGACGACTGCTATGTTGCTCCAGCGCGCCCGTGAGCCGCGTGCGCGTCGGCAGAGGTGAAAGGAGAGAGCATCATGGCAGACCTCTCCCGCCCTCAGCTGCGCGGCAACAACCTCGACGTCGTGCGCCGCCGCAACCTCGCGCTGGTGCTTGGCCGAGTCCACGAACTAGGCACTGTTTCGAGGGCGCAGCTGACCCGCGAGACAGGTCTCAACCGATCGACTATCGCCGCACTCGTGGCCGAGCTCGTGCAGATCGGCCTTGCTACCGAGTCGGAGCCCGACCAGACCGACAAGGTTGGCCGCCCGTCGCTCGTTATCGGTCTCAGTGAGCGCGCGGTGGCTATCACCGTGCACCCGGAACTTGACGCGGCGACCATCTGCGTTGTCGCGCTGGGTGGACGCATCCTGCATCGCCAGGTGCATCCCACCAGTGGCCTGCCGTCGGGTCGCGATTTTGTGGATGTCGCGGCGGCCGCCATCGCCGGCCTCGAGCCGCAGTTGCGCGACCGCACCGTCGTCGGCATCGGACTCGCGGTGCCCGGCCTGGTCCGCGCCAGCGACGGAACGGTCACCCTGGCACCCCACCTGGAGTGGCGCGACGATCCAATCGGCGAGATGCTGCGTGACGCCACCGGCTACGAGGTGTTCGCGGCCAACGACGCGAGCCTGGGTGCGATCGCCGAGAGCATCCGAGGCGCCGGTCGGGGAGTGGATGACCTCGTCTACCTGAACGGGGGCGCGAGCGGCATCGGCGGCGGGATCATCGCGGGCGGGGTGCTGCTGGGCGGGGCATCCGGATACGCCGGTGAGATCGGCCACACCCTTGTCAATAGCGCGGGTGTCGAGTGCCACTGTGGCTCCACCGGATGCCTCGAAACCGAGGTAACCCGAGCCCCGCTGCTTCAGGCGCTGGGCCTCGCCCCCACCGACGCCGCGCTGCTCGAGGAGACCCTGCTCGCCCGACTCGCCGACCCGGCCGGGCCATCCGCCGAACTCGCGGCGCTCGTCAATCGCCAGCTCGGCTTCCTGGCCCGGGCCCTCGCCAACACGGTCAACGTCTTCAACCCGCAGCTCATCCTGCTGGGCGGATTCCTCGGCT
>JBDUDZ010000103.1:0-7919 GCA_040002635.1 Rhodoglobus sp. | reverse complement strand
GCCGCGATGGCGATGGAGGAGATGTTCCGCGCCAACCCGATCGATGGGCTGGTGTTGCTCGGCGGGTGTGACAAGACGATTCCGGCGTTGCTGATGGCCGCGGCATCCGTAAACATCCCCGCCGTGGTGGTGCCGGGCGGGCCAATGCTTACCGGTCATTTCCGTGGCGAGGCGCTCGGCTGTGGCACTGACGTGTGGCGACTGAGCGAAGAGGCGCGGGCCGGCACGATCACCAACGGGCAGTTCCTCGCGTCAGAGCAATCGATGATTCGCAGCAAGGGGCACTGCAACACCATGGGCACCGCCTCGACCATGGCCGTCGTCGCGGAGGCGCTCGGGATGACCATCCCCGGCTTCGCGGGAACGCCCGCGCCAGACAGCCGCCTGCTGTCGATGTCGCATGACACCGGCCGCCTGATCGTCGACATGGTCGCGAAGGGGCGCAAGCCGAGCGACATCATGACGAAGGATTCGTTCCTCAACGCGATCATTGCCGTTGCGGCCGTCGGCGGATCGACGAACGCGGTGGTGCACCTGCTGGCCATCGCCGGCCGCTTGGGCATCGACCTGACTCTCGACGACTTTGACGCTGCCGGCGCGGGCGTTCCCGTGATGGCCAACCTTCAGCCCAGCGGGGCCTTCCTGATGGACGACCTCTATCGCGCGGGCGGGGTGCTCGCCCTGCTCAGCCAGGTCAAAGACCTCCTCCACCCCCAACCGATCACCGTGACCGGGCTGCCGCTTGTCGACTATCTCGTCGATCGGCCGGTCTACGACGAGACGGTGATCTTGCCGCGGGATGCGCCGCTCATGGCCGACGCCGGCATCGCGGTTCTCCGGGGCAACCTCGCTCCCCGCGGCGCGATCATCAAGCCGGCGGCCGCGACGGCGGAGCTCCTGCAGCACACCGGCCCCGCGGTCGTCTTCGACAGCATCGAAGACATGCGCGCCCGCATCGACGACCCCGACCTCGACGTGACGGCCGACTCCGTGCTCATCCTGCGCGGCTGCGGACCCAAGGGTTACCCGGGCATGCCCGAGGTCGGCAACATGCCGCTGCCGCGCAAGCTGCTCGAGCAGGGTGTGCGTGACATGGTGCGCATCAGTGATGCCCGGATGAGCGGCACGGCGTACGGCACGGTGATCCTGCATGTGGCACCGGAGGCCGCCGCGGGGGGACCGCTGGCTTTGGTGCGCACCGGAGACATCATCCACGTGGATGTCGCGGGCCGCAGCCTCAGCATGGATGTCAGCGACGACGAGCTGCAGTCCCGCGGCCAAAGTCCGGCGAGCGCGGCGGCCTACGCCGCTCCCCTGCGCGGCTGGGAGAAGCTCTACGTCGACCACGTCATGCAGGCCGACCAGGGTGCCGACCTGGATTTCCTTGTCGGATCGAGTGGAGACGGGGTCAGTCGTGAGTCGCACTGACGCGGTGCGGGCGTCGTGATCGCCCGCTACAACGGCCTCCCCGCGACTGCCGCAGAGTATGACCTCGCCGAGGGCATCCTGTGGGACGACCGCGCCGGCCGAGTGCGGTGGGTAGACATTTGGAAGGGCAGGGTGCTCTCCGCTGTGCTTATCGAGGGCCGCCTCGTAGACAGCGACGAGGTCAACCTGGGACAAACTGCCGGAGCCGTCGCGCTCGCGGATGACGGCGGGCTGCTTGTCGCCGGCGCCCGCTCACTCGCCACGATCTCACCCGACGGCGCTGTCTCTATCGGCCCCGATCTGCTCGGTGACCGCACCGATGTGCGTCTCAACGACGGGTCGGTTGACAAGTTCGGCGCGTTCGTGGTTGGCACGCTCTCACTGGTCGGCGAAACCGGGCAGGAGCAGTTGCTGCGGGTCTGGCCGGATGCGCGCGTCGAGGTCCTGCGCGAGGGCATCCGGCTCTCCAATGGCATTGCCTTCTCGCCCGATGGCGGCACGATTTATCACGTCGACACGTTCGCCCGCACGATATCGCGGCACTCCTATCGGTCCGGCCCCCTCGACGCCAGTGAGCCCTGGGTGCCGATAGCCCTCGACCTGCCAGCCCCTCCCGACGGATTGACGGTCGATGCAGAGGGAGCCCTCTGGGTGGCGCAGTGGGGGGATGGCGTAGTGCGGCGCTTTTCCCCGAGCGGGAAGCTGCTGGCCGTTGTCACAGTGGATGCCGCACAGGTCTCGTGTCCGGCATTCGTCGGGCCGGGGCTGGGCACGCTCGCGATCACCACCGCGCAAGAGAACCTCGCAAGCTTCACCGACCAGGCCGGGGCAATCTTCCTTGCTGAAGTCGGGGTCGTCGGATTGCCTGTGCCGCGCTGGGCAGGAAGCACGACATCGCCATACTGGTCGACCCGGTCAACCAACTGATGCGCGCGCTCGTCATCACCGGGCCGCATGCGGCCGAGGTGCAGGATGTCGCGGCACCCGTTGCAGCGCCCGGCGAGCTACTGATCACCGTCGAACGGGCAGGCATCTGTGGCACAGACATCGAGCTGTACACCGGAAACATGGCATACATCAAGTCGGGCCATACGCACTTTCCGGTGCGCCCGGGGCACGAATGGACGGGTCGCGTCCTGGCGGTGGGTTTCGGTAGTGACGAAGCCTGGCTCGGCAAGCGCGTCACCGGCGACACGATGCTGGGCTGCGGAACGTGCACCTACTGCCTCGGCGGCCGCCAGTATGTGTGCCCGAACAGGTTCGAGGTCGGCATCCGCGGCGACTGGCCTGGGGCGCTCGCCGAGCAAGTGGTGATCCCCACGCGTTTCGCCCACGAAATTCCCGAACACCTCAGCCTCGCTGCAGCGGCTCTCATTGAGCCCGGGGGTAACTCACTGCGAGCGGCGCAGGCGGCGCAGATCACGCCGGGCCAGAAGGTGCTCGTGCTTGGCTCTGGCACGATCGGGCTGCTCGCCGCCCAGTTCGCGCTTGCAGACGGAGCCGAGGTGCAGGTCGGTGGGGAGCGCGAGGGCGCGCTGGCGCTGGCACGATCCCTCGGGGTGGGGCGCACCCACGCACTCGACGACCTCGTGTCTGCGCCGGGCGAGCAGTTCGACGCAGTGATCGATGCGACAAGCGTCGACACCATGCCTGCCTTGGCCGCGCGGCTCGCCAAGCCCGGGGGCCGTGTCGTGTACATCGGCATCTCCCCCACCGCGAGCCTTGTCGACACCCGTGAACTTGTGCTCAAGGACGTGACCGCCGTGGGCATTCTCTCCGCATCGCCCGGGCTCGCTGGCGCTATCGAGAGGTTCGCGAGCGGCGCGGTGATCCCCGACTCCATCGTCGGCGAGGTGATCTCGCTCGAAGATGTGCCCGGCCGGTTCGAGGGCAGGCGTGGCGATACCGCCGGGCCGGGCCCGAAGGTGCAGGTCGACCCGCGTCTGGTCGGCACAGCACCGTAGCCAGCGAAGGCTTACCTAGCTGGAAGCAGAGCGGCTGCGGTGATTGGCTAGGCGCATGTCCACTTTTGTGCAGGAGAACGAGCCACACAGCGCCGGATTGGCGGGCCGACTCAACTGGCTGCGCGCCGGTGTACTCGGTGCGAACGACGGGATAGTTTCGGTCGCAGCGATAGTGGTCGGCGTTGCAGGCGCCACGTCGGCTATCGCGCCGATTCTCACCGCCGGAGCCGCGGGCCTCGTCGGCGGAGCCATCTCAATGGCGCTCGGCGAGTACGTGTCAGTGAGCAGTCAGCGTGACAGCCAACACGCCCTCATCGCCAAAGAAAGACGCGAGCTCGAAGAGACGCCCGAAGAGGAATTGGCTGAATTGACAGCGCTATACGAGGCAAAAGGCTTGTCGCGTTCGACGGCCGAACGTGTGGCCGGCGAGCTGACCGAGCACGATGCACTGGCTGCACACCTGGAGGCCGAGCTGGGCATCTACGAACGAGACGTGGTCAGCCCATGGCAGGCCGCCGGCGCTTCCGCTCTCGCGTTCACGATCGGCGCCGTCCTCCCGTTCCTTGCGATTCTGCTGCCGCCTGAATCCGTGCGGATTCCCGTCACATTTGTCGCGGTGCTTGCAGCGCTCGCGATCACGGGAGCCCTCAGCGCGCGCATCGGAGGAAGCCCTGTTCTGCGGTCCACGCTACGCGTCGTCATCGGCGGGGCACTCGCCCTCGCCGCGACTTACGGGATCGGGACGCTGCTGGGCACCACCGGCGTAGTCTGACCCACATGACGAAGATCCTCTTAGTGGAGGACGACCCCGTCATGGGAGCGCAGGTTAAGCGGGGCCTGGAAGAAGATGGCTACGAAGTTGCCCTCGTTACCAACGGGGTCGAAGCGCTGATCGCGGCCGCTGGTGACACGTTCTCTGCCGCAGCAATCGACGTCATGCTGCCCGAAATGTCAGGCTTCGAGATTTGCCGGCACCTGCGCCAGCGTGGCAGCGCACTACCCGTGCTGTTGCTTACCGCCCGGGATTCAATCGAGGATCGCGTCGCCGGCCTCGATTCGGGGGCGGACGACTACCTCACAAAACCTTTCGCTTTCGCTGAGTTTGCAGCCCGCATCCGGGCGCTGGTGCGCCGCGAGTCCGCGAGTCCGAAAGCCACACTTCGTTTAGCCCAACTGGTGCTCGACGCCGCCACCGTGCGCGCGACGTCGGGCGGGCAGCCGCTCCCCCTGAGCTCCAAAGAGTTCGCACTGCTCTGGATGTTCGCTTCACGCAGTGGGGAAGCGCTCACGCGGCCCGAGATCATGGAGGAGGTCTGGGGCACTTCCGCCCACATCGACCCCAACGTTGTCGATCAGTACGTGAGCTATCTCCGGCGCAAGCTCGAGCCACGCAATCCGGGCGTGAGAATCTCCACGGTGCGCGGGGTGGGGTACACCCTCACTGAGGACGCCTGATGTCGTCACGACTCTCGATCCGTGCGCGGGTGACGCTGGGCAGCGTGCTGGTCGCCGCGATCCTGCTCACGGCCGCCCTGTTTGTGGTCAGAGAACAGGTATCGGCAACGCTGCAGAGCGCCGACGTGACACTCGCACAGAGCGACCTCACCGCCTTCGTCGTGGATATCAAGAAGAATCCCGGTGAGCCGGTCGACGATCCGGGCACCGGAATTCTCGTCTATGTGCGAGGCCCCAATGACACGGTCCAGGTCGACACCCTGCCCCACGACGTGCGAGCCCAGGTGCAGGATCACGCTGCCGAGAACAGCCAAACTTCGCTGGCCGACGACGAGGGCCGCACCTTCGTCGTAATCGGGCGATCGGTGACCACGCCGCTTGGAACCTGGGCGCTGTGGTCGGCGCGGAGCACCTCGGCGAGCCAGCTCGCGCTTCAGGGACTGGATCAGGTGCTGATCGTGGGCGGGATCGCGCTGCTCGCGGGCTTCGGGATCGCCTCCTGGCTGCTTGCAACCGTCGCGTTGCGTCCCGTCAGCGCGATGCGCCGCCGAGCCGAGGAACTCGGTACAGCCCATTCCGACGCGACCCTGCCGGTGGGCCGCGCCAACGACGAGCTCGCCGCCCTCGCCACGACGCTCAATGCACTGCTTGCGCGCACTCGTGCATCGACCGACCGTGAGCGACAGATGGTTTCGGATGCGGCGCACGAGCTACGCACACCCCTGGCCGCCCTCAAGACCCAGCTCGAACTCGCCCGCTCCGACTACGGTGACGCAGCGGCACTCGCGGCGCACCTCGTCTCGGCCGCCGGATCGGTCGATCGCCTCGGGGCGCTGGCAGCCAACCTTCTCGAGCTCAGCCGGCTCGAAGCACAAGAGACCACGCCAACTGCCACCGGCACCAGCCTCGTCGATGAGTTCAACGGCAGTATCGACCGGGCACGGCTGCTCGGGCTCGCCAAGTCCGCCGACATCACTTTCGACACCACCGGCGACGAGAGTCATACCTACGCCATCGACGCGCAAGCCTTCGGCCGCCTCATCGACAACCTCCTTAGCAACGCCGTAAACGCAATCCACCCCAGCGGAAGCATTCAGGCGGCACTCAACCAAAATGATGTGGGCCTGCGACTCGAGATCCGCGACGACGGACCGGGGATGCCGCCTTCGTTCATACCCGTCGCGTTCGACAGGTTTTCGCGGCCAGACGCATCCCGCGCAGCAGCAACGGGCGGCAGCGGGCTCGGGCTCGCCTTGGTGAGCGCGCTTGCCTCAGCCGCCGGTGGAAGGGCGGAACTGCGCAACGAGCAACCCGGCCTGCTGGTGACTGTGACAATTCCAAAGATGTGAGATCGCTCACCTGAAACCCGCTCCACTCTGAGCAATCGCATAGGAGCGCGCGACAGAGTTGCAGTCATGGCGACACAGGCATTTGCGAGACCCGTGGCATCCGCCCAGCGGCGCGGGGTTCCTCGGGTCGACTATCGACGCCGCTACGCCAGCCGTGCACGGCGGGCAGACCTGCTGGTGACGCTGCTCTGGGCATCCGGTGCCGCCGCGGCCGCACTGTTCCTCGCGTACGGCGGTGCCGCACTGTTCGCCACGCCGGCCGAGATCATCACGAGCCTCGGAATCATCGTGGGGCTCGTCGGCACCGATTTCATCCTCGTCATGCTCGTGCTCGCCGCTCGCGTGCCACTGATCGACCGAACCATCGGGCACGACCGGGCGGTCGCAGTTCACCGATCGCTCGGAAAGCCCGCCCTCTACCTGATCCTCGCGCACGGCGCGCTGCTGCTCATCGGCTATGGCATGACCTCCGGGTTCAATCCGATCACCGAGATCGGGCCGATGCTTGCGCTTCCGGACATGCCTATCGCCTTCATCGGGACGGCGCTGCTCATCGCCGTGGTCGTCACCTCTCTCATCGCCGTGCGTCGCAAGTTCAGCTACGAGGGCTGGCACCTCGTGCACCTGCTGAGCTACATATCCGTCGCCATCGCCCTGCCGCACCAGTTGAGTGTCGGCGGAGTACTCGCCGGCGGAACCGCCCAGCGGGTTTACTGGATCGGACTCTACGTGCTGGCATTCGGCGCGATCGCGATCTTCCGCTTCATCAAGCCGACGGTGTCCAGCCTGCGGCACGGCCTCACTGTTTCCGGTGTGCACACCATCGCGCCCGGGGTGGCCTCGATCCACCTCAGCGGTCGCCGGCTGCGCGAGTTGCATGCCGCTGGGGGCCAGTTTTTCATCTGGCGCTTCTGGACCGGTCGCACCTGGTGGCACTCGCATCCGCTCTCGCTGTCGGCGATGCCCACCGACTCGTCGGCGCGGATCACTGTTCGTGACCTCGGTGCGGGTAGCGCGCGTATCAGCGCGGTGCCCGCTGGCACCCGCGTGTCGATCGAAGGCCCATACGGCCTGTTCTCCGATGCCGCCCGCACCTCTCCAAAAATTGCCATCGTCGCGGCCGGGATCGGCATCACCCCGATCAGGGCGCTGCTCGAGCACTCACGGTTCGCCCCCGGCGAGGCGACTGTGCTGCTGCGCGCGAGCGACCCCGACGAGACCTACCTCTGGGACGAGGTGCAGCAGCTCGCCGCAGCGAAAGGCGCAACCTGCTACGTCATGACCGGCCACCGCTCGCGGGTCGGGGCGGGTTGGGCATCCGATTCGGATGCCCGCCGCGGCGTCACCCTCGCGAGCACGTTCCCCGACCTCCGCCACTCCGACCTGTACATCTGCGGGCCTACCCCGTGGCTCGACCTCGTCGAAGCGGACGCCAGGGCACTCGGGCTGCCTGACCACCAGATCCACGCCGAACGGTTCGACTGGTGAGGACACGCGCGCTGGTCGGTGGGATCGCCGCCTCGGCCGCAGTCTTGTTCGTCGGCTACCAGGCCGGCACCTCCGTGATCGCCGCGAACACGGCGAGCGCGCCGGCCGCGCCCACAACGACCACCCACCACACCGCCGCAGCGCCGAGCACGACGACCGGGCCAACCACGGTGCCCGCGCCAACCGCCGCTGACCCGTCGGCGACCCCGACCGCCGCCCCTCCAGCTCCAGCTCC
>JBDUDZ010000102.1:0-7988 GCA_040002635.1 Rhodoglobus sp. | reverse complement strand
TCCGCAAGCTCGCCGGTGGCAAGCGCGTCGAGAACGTCGAAGACGTGCTCGCGGTCGGCCAGAAGATCCAGGTGGAGATCACCAAGATCGACGACCGTGGAAAGCTCTCGCTCGCCCCGGTTGACGACAGCACCGACCCCGCAGACACCGACAGCTCTGCTGCCGCGTCTGACGGCCCGGAGGCTCCCGCCGAAGGCTAGTACTGATACGTGCTGCCGCTTCGGCGGCACGTAAGCACAGGTCTACTCGGGCCTCTCGCCAGGCGCCGAGCAAGACACTCGGGCCCATCTCCGCAAGGAGGTGGGCCCGTTTGCGTCGCTAGCGAGGATCATTCATGTTGATGCAAACGCATGGACAGCAACCGCTTGCAGGTCTATGGTGAGCGAGTGCGCCCCCGAAACGCAACGCCTCTCGATAACTATGCCAATGCGGCCCTGCTCTGGGCGCAGCAAATGTGGATGGTGTGGGTCGCCATCGCTGCGTGCCTCATCGTGCTCATTGTGATCATCGCCGTGTCACGGTCTCGAACCAGGGCTCATGCGCGAGTCCCGCACTATCGACGGCAGGAAACCGGACCGATTCCCGTGGTGCGCCTGCGCAATCCCGTTGTCAGGACAAAGCAGCGCGATCGTCGTTCCTGATCGCTAGTGCGCCGCGAGCTGCAGTTCGCAGGTGCGGGCTGTGGTACCCCGATGGCAGTGGCCCCGAACTGGGGGTGTGCCGGGTCGTCATGGTTCGCCCATATTCGCGTCTTAATAAGTAGAAGCGCGAGACCGGTGAACTCTGGTTTCAGCACGGACAGGTAACGATTGAGGATACCTCGTTCCGTCGGAACGTCGGCTGACTTAGTCTGAAAGGGCCTTGGGGAGGGCGCCATGACACAGCTTGAAGCAAACCCGAGATTGCTGACAACGACGGGCCCAACAGCGACGACCGGCCCCGTCGCGGCTATTCGCCGGTCGCGGCTTCGGCGCGTGGGCTTTTCAGACCTCACGGTCTTCCCACTGGCCATGAGCGGCAACGTGTTTGGCTGGACAGCTGACGACTCGACAACAAACGACATCCTCGACACCTACGTCGCCCAGGGCGGCAACTTTGTCGATACTGCTGACTCGTATGCGGGTGGTCGCAGCGAGATCATGATCGGCAACTGGATGCGCTCGCGCCGAAATCGTGGAGACATCGTGGTCGCGACAAAGGTCGGCAAGAGCGCAGAAAACCCCGGGCTGCGTGCCCGTGTGCTTACCCGCGCCGTGCACGCCTCACTTCAGCGGCTGGGCACCGACCGCATCGACCTGCTCTACCTGCACATCGACGATGTCGATGTCGACTTCGAAGAGACACTTCTCGCCGTCGACGAGCTGATCCGTTCCGGCGAGGTGCGGTACTTCGGCGGCTCAGACCACACGGGCAATCGACTCATTGAGGCGCGGATCGCAAGCGCACAGGTGGGCGTGGCCCCCATGGTTGCGCTGCAGAACCACTACAACCTGCTTCACCGCGGAGAGTACGAAGGCGACCTGGCTCACATCGCCGACCGTCAGGGTCTCGGAGTGATGCCGCGCTTCGCACTAGCAAGTGGCTTCCTGACTGGCAAGTACCGCTCCAAAGCCGACATCGCCGCCCACGAGCGCGGGGGAGAGGCGGCCCGCCACCTCAACCGACGCGGGCTGCGCGTGCTTTCGGCGCTGGATTCGGTGGCGTCTGCGCACGAGACGTCGGTCGCCTCGGTGGCGTTGGCCTGGCTGCTGACGAAACCCAATGTCGTTGCCCCTGTTGCCTCGGCAAGTCGGCCCGACCAGGTCTTGGAGTTGACGGCGGCAGCCACCATCGAGCTCACGCGACACCAAGTGGCTGAACTAGACCGCATTTCCGCATAGCGTCGCGCTGTGCCACGCGCGGCACAGACTGGGTGGTACCGCGCTGGGGCAGGCATAGGGGTGCGTTAGCGCAGAAAGGGCCCGGCTCTTTCGAACCGGGCCCAACATCCGTTCGCTTAGAACAGGCCGGGGATGTGCAACCAGCCGAGGTTGACCAGCACCACGATGGTGTTGAGCACGAGGGCGACGATCGTGACGACCCAGGCGCCTCGGCGAATACCGCCGCGAAGGAACAGCGCGATGAGTAACGCCACTTCGAGGAGGATCGCCCAGGTGAGCAGGGTCAGGGGCGCGGGAAACGCGACGAAGGCCGAGACCAGGAGCAAGGCGGCGAAGACTATCTCTGCGACAGCGATAACTGTGCTGGCGCGTCGGCCGCGAATGCGAACTATTCCGTCATAGAGCCCGAGAGCTCCCGCGAGAATTGTGATGATGAGCAGAAGATTTACTACCACTGTGTGCCAGTCCTTTCGGATACTTCGCTGCACCCCCACCCGGCCCGACGCCGTGGTGCGCCCCAAGCATAGTGACTACGCCCAATGCGCTGTGGGGTCTTGACGGCAGGCAGAGCGAGGCGTTAGGGCAACTGCGCTCGAGGCGCCAGTGCTTCTGAGCTAGTGAGCTTCGGCGAAAACCCGGTTTGCGATGCGGACGAGGGCAGCGGATGCCGCGACCGAATCACCGGCGTATCCACCTGCCATGGCGCCGTCGCGGGCAACCAACAACTCGTCGGCCGCGTCGCCGGGGACAGGGTGGTTGATCTCCTTCAAGAGATCGGTGAGCGTCGCGACGTACCACTCGCGGTGGGCGGTGACGACTCGTCGCACAGGGTGCTCGGAGTCGGCGAACTCGGCGGCGGCGTTGATGAAGGGGCAGCCGCGGAAGCCGGGGCTTGCGATCTCGGCAAGGATGGCGGCGACGATGTCGCGCAGAGCCGCGCGGGAATCGGGTGCCTCGGCGATGATCGCCGCGACTTCGGCGCGGACCCCATCGTGGCGCGACTGGATGTATTCGACGATCAGGTTGTCTTTGGCGCGGTAGTGCTTGTAGAAGGTGGCCTTCGTCACAACCGATGCGGCGATTATTCGGTCTACACCGACAGTGCGGATACCGTCGCCGTAAAAGAGCTCGTTGGCAGTATCGAGGATGCGGCCCTTCGCGGGAGCGCGCTGTGCGGTCGGAGATGCCTCAACGACCGTCACGCGCGACTCCTTCTTACGGGTATATGTCGGCTAGGGCCGACATCGGGTGCGCGCCGCCATCGGGTTGGCGGACGCGCGCGAGGCTTCGGGTGCCTCAACGAGGCGTCGGGTGTGCCTCAAAAAGAACTGTAGCACATGAGGACAGACAGACCAGTCTGTTTGTCCACATATTTTTCTTAGCCATCGGCACTCAGCCGCGGCGGTAGTGGATGACGTAGGCTCGACCGTGATGACGAACGGTGCCGTTTCCCTGCCGCTGGATCTCGCGGAACTGGCCTTCACGGCATCCGGAGACTCTCACGTTCGTCGCACCGTGCTACCGAGCGGCGTGCGGATCCTGAGCGAGAGCGTGCCCGGCGCACGCGGCGCGACCATCGGGTACTGGGTAGCTGTCGGCTCGCGCGACGAACTGCCAGAGACCTACGGTTCCACCCACTTTCTCGAGCACCTCCTGTTCAAGGGAACAACTACTCGTAGCGCCCTCGACATCGCGGTGAGCTTCGATTCAGTAGGCGGCGAGCACAATGCGCTCACGGCCAAGGAGTACACCTGCTACTACGCCAAGGTGCAGGATCGCGACCTGTCGATGGCCGTCGAGGTGCTCGCTGACATGTTCACATCCTCGGTTCTCGAGGCGGGGGAGTTCGAGACCGAACGTGGCGTGATCCTCGAAGAGCTTGCGATGGCCGATGACGACCCATCAGATGTCACGAGCGAGCGTTTCTTCGAGGCCGTGCTGGGCGAGCATCCCCTGGGCCGCCCGATCGGTGGTAGCCCTGAGACGATTCGCGCGGTGACCCGCGACGCCGTAATGAACCACTACCGCGCCAACTACCGCCCGCAGGATCTCGTCGTCACCGCAGCCGGCGCCGTCGACCACGACGAGTTGGTGCGCGGCATCACCGCAGCCCTCGAGAAGGCCGGGTGGGACTTGTCCCTCAAGGCAGACCCAGTGGGGCGACGCGATGCGAATGCCGACGTCATCGGTCGCGGCAGCCCCCTCGTCGTCGTCAAGCGGCCGATCGAGCAGGCGAACATCATCGCGGGCGTGGCCGGCATCTCGGCGGCAGATCCGCGGCGAGCGACACTGAGCGTGCTCAACTCGGTGTTCGGCGGTGGCATGTCCAGCCGGCTGTTCCAGGAGATCCGCGAGAAGCGTGGGCTTGCCTACTCGGTCTACTCGTTCTCGCCGAGCTATTCCGATGCCGGACTGTTCGGTATCTATGCAGGATGCTCGCCGGCGAAGGCTCCCCAGGTGATCGAGCTGATGCTCGGCGAGTTCGAGCGACTTGCGACGAGCGACGTGAGTGACGAAGAACTGCGCCGAGCCGTGGGGCAGCTAAGCGGGGGATCCGCTCTCGCACTTGAAGATTCCGATACCAGGATGTCGCGCCTGGGCCGCAGCGAGCTGACCTTGGGCGAATTCGTCGACCTTGACGAGTCGCTGCGCCGCATCGCGCTGGTCACTGCCGCAGCAATTCGAGAACTTGCCGAAGAACTTGTCGCCCGCCCGCTGTCGATCGCCGCGGTCGGCACAGTCGACGCCAAGGAATTCGAGGGGCTGGCAACTCCGCTGGCGACGAAGCCGGCGGCCTCCTGATGTCGCACTATCTCTACCTGGTGCGCCACGGCGAGCAGCAGGATGCCGAGTACGGCCTCCCAGACGGCCCCCTCTCCGGCCGCGGTGTGCGCCAGGCGACAGCTATCGCCGAGAGGCTGAGCGGCGTGCCCTTCACCGGGGCATGGCACTCGCCACTGCAGCGTGCCGCCGAGACCGCGGCGATCATGACCGAGCGGATGCCCGCGCTGGAGTCACAGCCGAGCGCGCTGCTCATGGACTGCATTCCTTCCGGCCCCACGCCCGACATGCCGCGCGCATTCGAGCCATTCTTCGGTTCTGTTTCGCGCGAGCAGATCGAAGCGGGTGAGGCGCAAATGGCTGATGCCGTAACCGAGTTCCTGGCGCCCGCCAGGGGAGACCGATACGACCTGCTGATCACGCACAACTTCGTGATCTCCTGGTTCGTGCGTGAAGTTTTCGAGGCACCGAGCTGGCGCTGGCTGGGACTCAACCAGGCGAACTGCGGGCTCACGATCATCCGGGTTCGCTCGGCAAAGCCACCTGTTCTGGTGGCCCACAATGACCTTGGGCACCTGCCGGCCGAACTGCGAACCGGGCTCCCCGAGTCGCAGCCGTTCTAAACTGCCGCGCTCGTTGGCGGCTGCGCCGTTAGCCCGCTCCCACGATCCAACTCACTGTCGCGGTGGTGATCGTCTTCTTGGGGGTGATGATCACGGCCCTGGCGTAGCAGGTGTGGCTCTTCCCGTCGTTCACGACGACCGGGTCGACCGGGGTCGTCGCGTAGAACAGGTCAGGCTCGGGGATCTCTTCGGTGTCCTGGATCAGCGGACTGCAGGCGTAGGCAACCCAGTTGCCGACCGGATCGATACCGGCGTTGTAGGGGCGCACCTGCACCTCGAGCACCACCTGCGCGGTGGCCGGCAGGATCCGGCGGATCTCGACGATCGGCCGGTTCGGGTTCGTGCCCTTGATGAACACCCGGCCGTGCGGCCCGGTCTTCGGCAGCCCGGGCACGGTATGAATGACGGGCCCGGGAGGCGAGATGGGGCCAATCGGGATGGGTATCGGCTTCGATTTCGGACTCATGCCGCCAGCATCCTCGCGCTCAACCTCGGCCGACAGTAGGGAAATGGCTAGTCGAGAGCCGTGCCGTTTCTCTACCTTGCTGCCCGACCACTCGAACGGGTTGTGTAAGGGCGAGGTGGGCAACCTCGCCGGCCAGGACACTGGCGACGGCAGTTCGCGATGACATTCCCCAGCGCGACAGGATCTCACCGACGTGTTTCTCGACGGTCTTGATGCTGATCGAGAGGGCTTCAGCAATCACCCGGTTCGACTCGCCTTCCGCGAGGTGGCGTGCGACCGCCCACTGGCGTGGCGTCAGCTCGGGCAGATCATCCTGGGGTCGGCCCAGTCTGCCCCCGACGCGCGCAGGGAGTGCCGCCCTCGACGGTGCATTGAGAGCCGCCAGCACCCGCGAGAGATGCGATTGCACCGTGCGGTCTGAGAGGAAGAGGGTGTCGGCGATCACGCGGTTGCTGAATCCTTCGGCCGCGAGCACTGCGATCTGGCGTTCGCGCTCCGAAAGTGCGTTCCAGCCTGAACCTGTCTCCGGCGGTAGACGCCTGCCGAGCCTCCGCAGTTCGGCCGTGGCGGCTCGACCGTACGAATACAGCCCGTTCCGATTGGATCGGTGCGCGACGTCGGTGAGCTCGCGGACGGCGGTGCTGTGCAGCCCTCCCGCGGCGAGGGCCTCGGCCCGGAAGAGGTCTGAGCGCGCGGCATCGAGGTAGCGTCCGGTGAGTCTCGATCGCGCGGCGGCAATCGAAGCCCGTTCGGCCCCGGAAAGCGCGTCGCCCCGAGACAGATCGATCCGGGCGAGCAACTGCTCGACTATCCCGATTGCGGCCGGATGCGCGGCAAGTGCGATGCTGCGCCTGCCCCATTCCTCGGCGCTCGCAAGATCGCCTCGTGCCAGAGCGGCGGTGACAAGAATGTCGTAACAGATTGCACGATCGGCCACCTGCAGGTTGGTCAGCTCTGCATCCCCGCCACCGCGCTCGGCGACCTCGGCGGCGCGCTGTAGGTCACCGATGGCGAACAGTGCATATCCGCACAGGGCGTAGACGGCGGCCGTGAGGTAGCCATCGGCTTCGGGGAACGCGTCGAATTGGCCTGCAAGGTAGTGCCGTGCCGTTGGTTTGTCGCCCTGGTACGCCGCGATCAGCGCGAGGTAACACTGGGCGAGTGTGTTCCACAGGGTGTCGCCGGTCTCGGCGGTTTCCGCCATCACGGCCTCCACTGCAGTGAGGGATTCGCCCAATCGGCCCTGGAAGAAAGCAACGCGAGGCCATTGCAGGAGCAGGCAGGCCGGATACGGCTGACGCCGCTCATTCTCGGGCGACCGACTCTCACGCACGCCAACGAGCCCATCGAGTAGTTCAGCCGCCTCGGTGAGCCGACCGAGACAAAACATGCCCTCGACAAGCAAATGCCCGGCGATCATCCGCGACTCCGGTTCGAGGTCGGCGAGCTGGTCGCGCAGTTCCCACGCCAGGGCGAAGTGGTCGACGTCGGGACCAGAACCTGCCCACGGGGTGCCGCCGCTGGCGAGCAGTCGGGAACCCAGCGCGTAGATGAGCGCTTCGGCGTCACCGCTGTCGCGGGCAATTGTGACGGCACGCTCCGCGACCACGATCGCGCCCGTGTAGTTCGCGTCGAGGTATTCGACGAAACCCAACACGGCGAGCGCTCGTGCTTCCAATGCGGGGCTGACAGCGGGATCAGCCAACACCGGGGTAAGCAGCGCGTGCGCCCGGGGGGTGTCAGCGTGCGCTGCCGCGACTATCGCGTCAAGCAGGTCAGCTGTTCCCCCCATTCGGTGATCGTACCGCGAGCGCTAGGTTGCTAGATTTGGCGGATGACAACCAAGGTCGCCATCGTCGGCGCGACAGGCAAGATGGGCCAGCTCGTCGCGCAGATCGTCGAGGCCACAGATGACTTCGAACTCGTTGCCCAGATCGACTCCAAGGGCGAACTCAGCGATATGGCGGGAGCGGATGTCGCTGTCGACGTCACAGTTCCTGGCGTCTCACAATCGGTAGTCGAGTACGCCATCGCCCATGGCATCAACGTTCTGGTCGGCACTTCGGGCTGGTCAAGCGATCGCATCGCTGGCCTTGAGCGCACTATCACCGGCAATCTTGCTGTCGGCGTCATCATTGTGCCGAACTTCTCGATTGGCTCGGTACTCGCCACGAGCTTCTCGACGATGGCCGCACGCTTCTTCGAATCGATTGAGATAGTTGAAGCGCACCATGCGTC
>JBDUDZ010000101.1:0-8086 GCA_040002635.1 Rhodoglobus sp. | reverse complement strand
GAGGGCCGCCCAGTCGCTGCGGTCGAGTTCGACGAACGGCGAGACGTGGCCGTTGTGTGCTGAGGCGTCTGACATCGATTAGAGCCTAGCCGGGCGGCTGCCGCGGCACGGTTTGCGCGGATCGTGGCGGCAGGTACCGTAAAATCGACTCCCATGTGTGGAATCGTGGGCTACGTCGGTGACAGCAAGAGCCTCGAGGTGCTCCTCGGAGGTCTCAAGCGGCTGGAATACCGTGGCTACGACTCTGCGGGTGTTGCGGTCATCGACGGTGACGGTCACATCGGCACCCGTAAGCGCGCGGGCAAACTGCAGGTGCTTCTGGATGACCTGGCAGATCGCCCGCTGGGCAATGGCTCCACCGGGATCGGTCACACTCGGTGGGCGACCCACGGTGGGCCAACCGACCGCAACGCGCATCCGCACCTTTCGGCAGACGGCAAGCTCGCCCTCATCCACAACGGCATCATCGAAAACTTTTCCGAACTGAGGCAGGAGTTGCTCGACAGCGGGGCTACGTTTTTGAGCGAAACCGACACCGAGGTCGCGGCACTTCTCGTCGGGCGCGAGTACGACACGACGCACGACCTCACTGTGGCCCTGCGCAACGTTGTCGGCCGCCTCGAAGGCGCATTCACCCTGCTTGTCATGCACGAAGACCAGCCCGGTGTCGTTGTCGGTGCACGCCGCAACTCCCCGCTCGTCATCGGCCTCGGCGACGGCGAGAACTTTCTCGGTTCAGACGTTGCGGCCTTCGTCGAGTTCACCAAGCGGGCAGTGGCAATTGGCCAAGACCAGATCGTGACCATCCGCCCCGATTCGGTCGAGGTCATCGACTTCGGCGGCAACCCGGTCGAAGCCGACGAGTTTGAGATCGCCTGGGACGCATCCGCGTCTGAGAAGGGTGGCTGGTCGAGTTTCATGGCTAAGGAGATCAGCGAAGAGCCCGATGCTGTCGCCAACACCGTGATGGGGCGCGTGCACGATGGTCTTGTCGATCTCAAGGAACTCGAGCCACTCGGCGACGAGGTGCTCAAGGGCATCGACCGCATCATTGTCATCGCCTGTGGTACCGCGGCCTACGCCGGGATGCTTGGCAAGTACGCAATCGAGCAGTGGGCACGCGTGCCGGTGGAGGTCGAGCTCTCGCACGAGTTCCGCTACCGCAATCCCATAATCACCGATAAGACCCTGGTCATTTCGATCAGCCAGTCCGGCGAGACTATGGATACTTTGGTCGCGGTGCAGCACGCGACGAAGGCCGGTGCGCGCGTTCTCTCGATCTGTAACACCCAGGGTGCGACGATTCCCCGCGAATCCCAGGCTGTCGTCTACACGCACGCGGGGCCCGAGGTCGCCGTCGCATCGACAAAGGCGTTCCTGGCGCAGGTCACCGCGTTGTACCTCGTAGGCCTGCACCTCGCGAAGGTGCGGGGCACGCTGCCAGACCATGAGATTCGTGCGAATGTCGCTGAGCTCCAGGCAATTCCCGACAAAATCGCCGAGGTGCTCAGCGTGTCGCAAGCCGAGATCGGTCAGCTTGCGCACTGGATGACCGACACCCAGTCCGTGCTCTTCCTCGGTCGCAATGTGGGCTACCCGGTCGCGCTGGAGGGCGCCCTCAAGCTCAAGGAGCTCGCCTACATCCACGCGGAGGGTTTCGCCGCGGGCGAGCTCAAGCATGGCCCGATCGCTCTTGTCGAACCCGGCCAGGTCGTTTTCGTGATCGTGCCGAGCCCCCGCGACCCCGATTCGCTGCATCCGAAGGTCGTGTCGAACATCCAGGAGATTCGCGCCCGCGGAGCCAGGGTCATCGCCATCGCCGAGAAGGGGGACGCCGCAGTGCTGCCCTTCGCCGACGAGGTAATCCCGGTGCCGCTTGCCGGCCGGCTTTTCGAACCGTTCCTTGCCGTTGTGCCATTGCACATTTTCGCCATGGAGTTGGCATCGGCCAAGGGGCTCGATGTCGACCAGCCGCGCAACCTTGCCAAGTCCGTCACGGTGGAATGACCCCATGATCGTCGGCATCGGAGTCGACGTTGTCGACATCGCTCGCTTCGAGCGGGCATTGCGGCGAACACCCGTTCTGCAATCGCGCCTATTTGCCGAAAGCGAACAGCTGAAAGACGGCGCCCCGATGCCACTGCGCTCCCTTGCTGGCCGCTTCGCGGCAAAGGAGGCCCTGATCAAGGCACTTGGCGACTCCACCGGGGTGACCTGGCACGACATGAAAGTCGTCAACGACGCGCTCGGCAACCCGTCGTTTGAGTTGCAGAATTCGACCCAGGCAATCGCCGAGTCACGGGGGATCACTGCCCTCCATCTCTCGATGAGCCATGACGCCGGTATCGCGATCGCCTACGTGGTGGCGGAGGCACAGTCGTGAGGGAGGCGCTGGTTGACCTTGGCGCGATAGCGCGCAACGTCGAGACCCTGTGCGCGGCGGCCGGTGACCTGCCCGCGATGGTCATCGTCAAGGCAAACGGCTACGGTCACGGCGCGGTCGAGTCGGCACGCGCCGCCGTCGAAGGTGGCGCCACGTGGCTCGGGGTTGCCGACATCGACGAGGCACTTGAGTTGCGAGCCGCTGGAGTTGACACTCCAGTGCTCGCCTGGCTGCATGACCCAGAGCAAGACTTCTCGGACGCGATAGCTGCGGGGGTCGACCTCGGCGTGAGCAGCCTGGGTGAACTCGACAGGGCAGCCGCGGCATCCGGTCGGGCGCAGGTGCAAGTCAAGGTCGACACGGGGCTGGGGCGCAATGGCGCAGAACCCGGTGAATGGCACGAGCTGTTTGCCGCTGCGGCGGCGCACGAGCGAGCGGGTCGCCTCCGTGTGCGCGGCCTGTGGAGCCATCTCGCCAACGCGGGCGAGGCAGCGGATGCCGCGCAGATTGCCCTCTTCGAAACCGCACTCACTGCGGCGCACGCCGCCGGGCTCACGCCCGACATCACCCACCTCGCGGCCACGGCCGGAGCCTTGCGTGTGCCGCGGGCGCGCTTCGGGTTCGTGCGCCTCGGCGTGGGCGCCTACGGCCTGTCGCCCTTCGACGACGAGGATGCCGCGGCGCTGAAGCTCACCCCGGCGATGGAGTTGCGCGGCACCATCGTCTCCACCAAACGCGTCGCGACGGGAGCGGGAGTGTCGTACGGCCACGACTACCACGCGCCCCGCGAGACCACACTGGCGCTCGTGCCCCTGGGCTATGCCGACGGTATTCCGCGGCAGGCCTCCGGCAAAGCCAGCGTCTCGATCGAGGGCGTGATATTTCCTGTCGTCGGTCGAATTGCCATGGACCAGTTTGTCGTCGATGTGGGCGATACCCCGGTGTTCCCGGGCGACGTCGCAATCGTCTTCGGCGATCCGGCGACGGGTGCGCCCTCAGCGACAGACTGGGCCGACGCGGCGGGCACTATCAACTACGACTTGGTGACCGGGATCGGTCGCCGCATCCGGCGGCGTTACCGGTGACAGTGCTCACTGTCGGCACGCCCGAAGCGATGGCCGAGCTCGGGCATACGATCGCAGGGCAATTGCGCGCCGGCGACCTGGTGCTGCTCAACGGCGAACTCGGGGCTGGCAAGACAACACTCACGCGCGGCATCGGTGAGCAGCTTGGCGTGCGGGGCGCAGTGACCAGCCCGACGTTCGTGCTTGCCCGCACGCACCTGCGCGAGGCGGGGGCGCCGCCCCTTGTCCACGTCGACGCGTATCGGCTGGGGCACGCACTAGAGCTCGACGATCTCGATATCGACTATGCGGCATCCATCGTTGTCGTGGAGTGGGGCGCGGGCCTGCTCGATGGCGTTTCTGAGTCGTGGCTGAACCTGGATATCGAACGCCCACACGGCGGCGATGCCGAGTCGGAGGCAGAACCGCGCACTGTCACGATTACGGGGCACGGCCCGCGCTGGCAACAACTCGAGTGGTTGAAAGAGGGTGAGCTCCGTGTTGCTCGCGATTGACACGTCGGTGGGCACATCGGTCGCTGTCGTCGACCATGAGCGCGGCATCCTCGCCGAACACTCCTCGGCTGACACTCGCGGGCACGCCGAAGTGATTGGCCGACTCATCCGCGCCTGCCTCGACGACTCGGGGATCGCCGTGGTCGCCCTTTCCGGCGTTGTCGCGGGCATGGGGCCGGGACCGTTCACCGGTTTGCGGGTGGGCATCGCGGCAGCCCGCGCCTTCGCGTTTGGCGCAGGCAAGCCGGTAGTGCCGGTCGTCAGCCACGACGCGATAGCGTTCGGCGTCGTCGAACCGCTCGTTGTCGCCACGGATGCGCGTCGCAGCGAGGTCTACTGGTCGAGCTATTCCGGCGTGGATGCCGCGGGTCTGCCCGTGCGCACTTCCGGGCCATCCCTCGCCAAGGCCGTCGAGCTCCCCGCCCTCGTCGCCGGGCTCGGCGGGCCGATCGCCCCCCGTCTGATACAGGCACGGGCGGTATCCGCTGCCGCCCTCGGCCTGCTCGCCGAGTCGCTCTACGCCAACGGTCGACAGTTCGCAGCGTCGTTCGACGGCCGAGTCGAGCCGCTTTATCTCCGCTCGCCCGACGTCACAATCTCGGCCGGCCCGAAGCGGGTGACCGGATGACCTGGCAACTGCGCCGCGCCACCCTCGACGATCTCGACGCCGTCATGGCCATCGAAACTACTACCTTCGCCGATGATGCCTGGTCGCCCGAGATCATGCGCGCCGAGCTGGCAGACCGCAATGGCTACTACCTCGTCGCGTTTCCCCCGGAGCGCCCCGACCAGATCGAGGCCTATGCAGGCTTGCGCTCGCCGCGTCGGCAGCCGCAGGCAGACATCCAGACAATCGCCGTCGTGGCGAGCGCGCGGCGACAGGGTCTCGGTCGGGTGCTGATGCAGCGGATGATCGCTGAAGCGCGCGACCGCGGCGCGACCGAGCTCTTTCTCGAGGTACGCGCCGACAACCCGACCGCAGAGGCGCTGTACATTTCCCTCGGATTCGAGCAACTCGCGCAGCGCCCGAATTACTACGGAGCTGGGCTCGATGCCCTGGTGATGCGGCTGACGATCCACGAGCCGGAGGTGACAGTCGCGTGAACCAACCCTTAGTGCTGGGAATCGAGACAAGTTGCGATGAAACCGGAATCGGCATTGTGCGCGGGTCGACCCTGCTCGCCAACGTCATCTCGTCGTCGATGGAGGAGCACGCCCGGTACGGCGGAGTAGTGCCAGAGGTCGCGGCCCGAGCCCACCTTGAGGCGCTCACCCCCGCTCTCACGCAGGCGCTCGAGGAGTCGGGTGTCGCGCTTGCCGATCTTGACGCGATCGCTGTCACGAGCGGCCCTGGCCTGTCTGGGGCGCTCATGGTCGGGATCGGTGCGGCGAAGGCGCTCGCCCTGTCACTGGGTAAGCCGCTCTACGCGGTGAACCACCTCGTCGGTCATGTTGGCGCCGACCAACTCGACGAGGCTGCCGTCGAGTACCCGACTATCGCCCTGCTCGTCTCGGGTGGCCACACGTCATTGCTTCTCGTGCGCGATTTGGTCTCTGACGTCGAGTTGCTCGGCGAGACAATCGACGATGCTGCTGGCGAAGCCTTCGACAAGGTGGCACGCCTACTCGGATTGCCGTACCCGGGCGGCCCGGAGATCGACAGGGCTGCCGTGGGCGGTGACCCGACGGCGATCCGCTTTCCCCGCGGTCTCAGCCTTCCCAAAGACCTCGAGAAGCACCGCTACGACTTCTCCTTCTCCGGGCTCAAGACGGCTGTTGCGCGCTGGGTGGAGCGCGAGCGCGACAACGGTAACGAGGTGCCGATCGCGGATGTCGCTGCGAGTTTCCGGGAGGCCGTCGTGGATGTGCTCCTCACCAAGGCCCTTGCCGCGTGTGCCGACTACGGGGTGCCCCGGCTACTGCTGGGCGGGGGAGTGGTGGCCAACGCGCGGGTGCGCGACGTTGCGGCGGCGCGGTGCGCTGCGGCGGGCATCCGGTTGCGAATCCCGCCGCTTGCCCTGTGTACAGACAACGGCGCGATGATCGCGGCGCTCGGAGCCCAGCTGGTGATGGCGGGGCACGCACCCTCCGGCCTCGATTTCGGAGCAGACTCGACGTTGCCGGTCACCACGATCCAGGCGTGAGTTCGCCATCGGCATCGTAGGGGCACGCCGGTGCTCGGTAACGCCTCCTGGGTAACAGGCGCGCCACCCGTTGACAGCGCCAGTACCCTGCGAGACTATGGGCTGCGCCGAATAGGCACCTTCGCATAAGGAGACTTCACATATGACTGACCCCACACCGGCTCCCACGCCGTACACAACACCGGCTCCCACGCCGTACACCGCGCCGGCCGCCGGCCCCGCCCGTCCGACGAACGTGCTCTCGATCATCGCGCTCATCGGCGCCTTTGTGATCCCGCTCGCGGGCATCATCGTGGGTTTCATCGCCCTTGGCCAGATCAAGAAGACCGGCGAGAGCGGACACGGGCTTGCACTTGCCGGCGTCATCCTCGGCTTCGTGTTCTCGCTGTTCTACGTGCTCATCATCGCGTTCTCGGTGATTGTGCCGCTTATTTTCGCGGGCACTCTCAGCTCGTACGGTACCTACGGCAACTAGTCGATCCGACTGCCGAACAAAGGCTCGTCCCTTTTGGGGCGGGCCATTGTTCGTTTGGGCAATCGTACTCAGGTGCGTTCGACAAGCAGCGCCCGTCGCTTGCCGGCGACTCGCGTGAGGATGAGAGTGCCACTGCTGTCACCCTTCGGCGCGAGCGCCGTGCGGAAGGCGGCGGGATCGATATCCACCCCGCGTTTCTTTATCTCGATGGTGCCAATGCCGCGGGCGGCGAGTTCGCGCTTAACGGTGCGCTGGTCGAGGGGGAAGTTCTCCAGCACGCGAAAGCATGTGGCAAACGGGGTTGCTACTGCCGCGTCAGCGGTGAGGTAGGCGATAGACGAATCGAGCATCCGAGCGTCGAGAGAACGGGCAAGGTCTCCGATTAGCCGGGCCCGGATTACCGCGCCGTCGGGTTCGTAAATGTACGCGCCGACCGGGCCGGGTAGCGCATCCGGGCTGTCGGCCTCGGCGCTGAGCTCGGCCGTGCCGTGGTTGCCGATCACGAGCGCCGAACGACGGATGCCGTCACGAGCGAGCGCGCCGAACCACAGGCCGAGCTCGACAACATCCCGGTCCACGGAGACCCACTGCGCCTCCGCCTCCTCGGGGATGAGGTCGCGATCGATGCCGGGCCCCAGTTTGATCCCTGTCGGATACTTCCGGGCCAGCCCGAAGGCGAAATCCAGTGACGGTGACCAGTCGGCCGGATTCTTGAGACGCTGTACACCGTCGCGGCGTGCGGGATCGAGGTAGACCCCGTCGACACCGGCGAGGTCGAAGGTCTCGGCGTCACCGTGCTCCACGCGCGCGTTCGACCAGGATGCGAGGTTGTAGGCGGCGATGGCAGCGGTTACCCCGTCGCGTTCGACCGCGGTGACCTCCAGTTCGAGCGCGGCGAGGGCGAGGGCGTCCGCCCCGATGCCGCAGCCGAGGTCGGCGATCCAGTTGAGTCCTGCTCGCTGGAACCGACCAGCGTGCAGCGCCGCGACACTGAGCCGGGTGGCCTGCTCGAGGCCCGCATCGGTGAACAGCATGGATGCCGCGAACTGCCCGAACTTCGCGACGGCCTTGGCCCGCAGCCGCGACTGGCCCAGCACAGCGGCCACCAGGCCCGGCGAGTGACCGGCCTTGCGCAATTCGGTCACCGATCGCACAACGTCGGCGCTTGACTCCCACGCCGGCAGCGAGTCGAGCAACCGCAGCCCTTCGGTCGAGAGCAACTCGCGCAGTTCGCCCTCGTCCATGTCCCCAGACTACGGTGGGCCCACCCTCGTCGGTTCCGACGAACTGCGGAGCCGGGCCCAGTAGCCGTCAAGGCCGCAGGGAGGGCGGCCGTGCGAGTGGGATTGGCACTCACGTTGATCGAGTGCCAACGAACCCTTATAGTTGTTCTGGCACTCTCGCAGGGAGTGTGCCAACAATTTGTACCAACCCAAAGTTTTTAGAAGGAAGAGGTCAACCGTGTCGGTGTCCATCAAGCCGCTCGAGGATCGCATTGTCATCAA
>JBDUDZ010000100.1:0-8225 GCA_040002635.1 Rhodoglobus sp. | reverse complement strand
TCGATGCGTTCGCCGGGTGGGGCCGAAACAGGGGGGTCTGCGGGAGTAGCCATAGGATTGCGGCCATGCTACCGGCGCTCAAACCTGACGGGCTGAGCCTTGCCGATGTTCTGGAAAGTTGCCTGGAAAGCATCGCAGGCAGATCGAACCGTCTTGCTTTGCCCAGGGTGGATCGTGCAGTTGTGTTGCTCATTGACGGACTCGGAGCCGACGCCCTCAAGGCGAGATCGGGGCACGCGCGCACCCTTGCCGGGGCCTTGACCAAGAGCGCGGTGATCGAGTCAGGCTTCCCGACGACGACCGCCGCAGCAATCGCCACGCTAACGACGGGAGCCCGCCCGGGTCAGCATGGCCTTGTCGGCTATACGGTGCTCGACGCGGCGAATGACCGCATCGTCAAGCAGCTTTCCGACTGGGACGACAGGCTCGATCCTTTTGCCTGGCAGCCCGTGCCCACCCTCTTTGAGCGAGCCGTCGCTGAAGGCTTCGACGCGGTGGCCATCGGCCCAGAGCGCTACCGCGACACCGGCTTCAGCCATGCCGTGCTGCGCGGTGCACGCTATGTTGCTGCGGCATCAATCGCGGAACGGATGACGGGGGCCGCCGAGTTTCTGCGCCAGCCCGGCCCGCCAGGCCTCGCCTATGTCTACGTGCCCGAACTCGATTCTGCCGCGCACGCCCACGGCATCGAATCGGCGGACTGGGTTACAGCGCTCGAGACCACGGATGCCGCAGTCCGCGACCTCGTTGCGGGCCTGCGTCCGCGATCCGGCGTACTTCTCACCGCCGATCACGGAATTCTTGACATCCCGCAGCACGCCCACGTGCACTTCGACACGATCCCGAACCTCACCGACGGCGTGCGGTTCGTGGCGGGGGAGCCACGCTGCCTCCAGCTGCATTTCGAACCCGACGCCACGCCGGCGCAGCGCGAACGCACGGTCGCGGCCTGGCGTGCGTCAGAATCCGACCGAGCCTGGGTGGCGACTCGCGACGAGGCCATCGCGGCAAATTGGTTCGGGCCGGTGCGAGCCGACGTATTGCCTCGGATCGGAGACCTGCTCGTGGCAGCGCGCAAGAACATCGCCTACTACGACGGTAGAGCGGGGACGCACGGTCATTCGATGATCGGCCAGCACGGGTCGTGGTCGTCAGCGGAGCTTCGCGTGCCACTCCTGCGTTTTGGTGCCTACGGCAGCTAGGCCAGGTCGTCGTCCGGCCGGGCCCCGAAAACAATCTCGTCCCAGCTGGGCATCGAAACGCGCCCCTTCTTAGAACCGCGCCCGATCGGCTGTGGCTGCGTTGCGCGAGGCGGGAGGTCGTCGCCGAGCTCGATTTCCCTCTCGGCTTCGACTATCCGGATCGAGCCTGTCGACGGGTGAGTGGCCCTGGGGTCGAATTCGTCATCGAATGACGCGGCTTCCCGCTCACCGCGCCGGCGTCGAAGGGCTTCGAGAAGATCGGCAGTCTGGTTGCCGTGAGATCCAGTTTCGTCATCGTTTTGACCGCGGTGTATATGTATTGGCTCTGGCGTCTCGGCTGTCGAGGCCGGCGGCTCGATGGTGGCCTGATCAATTGCGAACGCTCCGCTGTCAAACCGTGCTGACTCCGCCAGAATCTCGGACGTCGGCGAGACTGCACGCAGCCGGGGAATGAGAGCACCAGCAGCGTCCCCTTGCTGGGAGAGCGTAAGCGCTTCGTTGTTCAGGGGCGAGAGCGCCTGCTTCTTGGGATCGAATCCCCAGCGAGCATCGTGATCGATCTGGTTCGCGGTGAAGGCCAGCTTTACCACCCAACCGGTCTCCACCTCTTTCCAGCTAGCCCAGCGTTCGTTGATGGCACCGAGTTCATGAAGGCGCTCGCGGATCGCGATGCCGAAGGTCTTGCCCTGGCGCATCGGATCTGTGTCGCCAGCGGTGTGCACTGCCACGTCGAGAGCCGACTGGACCACGAATTCACGTTCGGCAACTACCGGGCCTTCAAAGCGCTGGATGTAGTCGAGCGGAACGCCGGTGATCGATGCGACATCCTGTGCCGACATGCCTGACCGGATGTGGGCCTGAATCTCTTTGGGCGCGAGCCTGCGACCGGTTCCCGGATCGGGCACGCTCTGGCGCAGCTTGGAGTGCAACACTTCGTCAATGGGGATACGGAAGCGTGTGCCGTCTTCCGCGGCGACGACCAACGCGCCGTTCTCCACTCCGATAACCCGAAGGTCCTGCATGCTGAATGCCCTCCAGCTGTCGTGATTCGCTACAGGATTGCACGAGTTCACGCCGTTTGCGGGGAATAGACAGGGCGTGCCGCGAGTTGCAGGGAATGCGAGAACGCGACACCACCCGTGTGGTTTGCTATTCGACTGGCGATGATGCAAACTGTGCCCGCCGATTTCGTTCACCGCAGCGAAAAATACGCGACTTTTACAGAACTGGATGGGCATGGCAACCGACTACGACGCACCTCGCAAGACCGACGACGACTCCGAGTCGATCGAGGCACTGAAGGAGCGCGTTCCTGACAAGATGTCCGGTTCCGTCGATGTCGATGACGCCGACAACCCCGGCAGCTTCGAGCTCGCTGGCGCCGATCTCTCCGACCTCGACCTCGACGTCGTCGTGCTGCCGCCACAGGCAGACGAGTTCACCTGCGTGAACTGCTTCCTCGTCAAGCACCGCTCGCAGATCGATCACGACACGAAGCTAGGGTCGATCTGCCTGGAGTGCGCGGCCTGAGCGTCACCGTCCTGCTAGGTGTCTTTTGACGGGCTCAGTGTGGCTGCTTTGGCCTGCGCGACAGCATGGATAACCGCTTCTGGATGCCTCGTCGACACGATCCAGTAGGGCGTCGGGTCATCGGCGTCCACCACGTCGACCCTGACGACCGGGTCCACCCAGCCGCGGATCAACAGCCACGCCCGCGCGTCGAGGTGCGGTCCGCGCGCGTCCCTGGCATCCATCCCGGAGAAACCGGCAACCGCACCTACCGCCGAGAGCGGCAGCCGAGCCTTGCCGGCGACAAATGTCGTCTCCGTGACGGCGACAACAGGTGAGCCGAGAAGCAGCAACACGACGCAGCCGAGATACAGCACGGCCGCAACTATCACGCCGACTGTCTGGTTAATCGGCAGAAAGACCAGCAGGCTCGCCGGAATCACGAGGGCGGTGCTCACGAAGAGCCAGGGCGACGGCCAGAGGCGCTCGCGATAGATAGTCACCCGTCTATTAGACACCTGCACTACCCTCGTCTCGTGGCTGACAACGTTGAGGTACTCATCGCCTCTGGTGCCGTTCCGGAATACGCGCACCCCGGCGACGCCGGAGCCGACCTCAGTGCAAGCGAATCGGTGGTGCTCGCGCCGGGCGCGCGGGCGACAGTGCACACTGGCGTTTCGATCGCGCTGCCCGACGGTTACGTCGCTTTTGTAGTTCCGCGCAGCGGACTTGCGGCGAAGCACGGCATCACGATCGTGAACAGCCCGGGTACTGTCGACGCGGGCTACCGAGGCGAGATCCGCGTGACGATGCTCAACACGGATGCCAAGGATGAGTTCCGCATCACCGCCGGTGATCGGATCGCGCAACTTATCGTCATGCCGGTGACCAGGGCACGGTTCATCCCGGTGGAAAGATTGCCAGGTAGCCATCGGGGCGAGGGCGGATTCGGGTCGACCGGCGTGGGGGAGAAGACAGTGACAACAGAAGCAGGAGCAACACCGTGAGCGACGTACTCGACCCTTCCGAGGCAGCAGAGCAGCCCAAGTCAGCACCTCTTGACCGGGCGACAGCCGGGCCGCTCGACGAGGGTGAAGCCAATGCGGTGCGACCCTACGTCGACCTCGGCGGCATCAAGGTGCTTCCCCGGCCAGACCTGCAACTGCGGCTCGAGGTCGAGGAGGGCAGCAAGCGCGTAGTGGCAGTCGGTCTCGACTACGCCGGTTCCACTCTGCAGGTTCAGCCTTTCGCCGCGCCGCGGGGAAGCGGGTTGTGGCACGAGATCCGCGAGCAGATCGTGGATCAAATCAACAAGCAGGGCGGCAAGACTCGCGTGACCGAGGGCCCGTTTGGCCCCGAAGTGCTCGCCGAGATACCGGTTGCACCCGGGCAGCCGGGTGGCACGCGGCTTGCGCGTTTCGTTGGAGTTGATGGCCCGCGCTGGTTCCTGCGCGGTGTGATTGCGGGGGAGGGTGCAACGAACGCCGAAGCCGCCGCGAAAATTGAAGACCTCTACCGTTCGCTCGTAGTTGTCCGTGGCACGACGCCCATGCCCCCGCGTGACCTCATCCCGCTGAACATGCCTGCCACCGGTCAGCCCGAATGAACGATGTCGATCCGGCGGCGCAGGGCCCGATGGATGACCCGTCCCTGACCGCGAACATCGCCGCCGCTGCCCGCCGATCGGGCATCGGCAAGGTCACGCCCGGCGAAACCCCGACCACGGGTGCGCTGCTGGCCGCGATGGGGGGAGTGCGCGGGCTCATCGAGTCAATCTTGCCGGGGCTCGCCTTTGTGGTTGTTTACACTGTCACCGGCCTGCTGCCACCCTCCGTACTCATCCCGATCGCGATCGCGATTATTTTCGTTGTTGCCCGACTCATCGCAAAGCAGCCATACACTTCCGCGCTCGCCGGTGTACTCGGAATCGCACTCTCGGCCGGCGTGGCACTTATTACCGGGCGGGCACAAGACAACTTCCTGCTCGGGTTCCTGATCAATGGGGCATTCTTTCTCGCGCTGCTGGTGAGCCTCGCGCTGCGCTGGCCCCTCATCGGTGTGATTGCGTCTCTCATCACGAGCGAGGGATCGCAGTGGCGGGCAAACAAGGCAAAGTTCCGTGTCGCAGTGATCGGCACGATCATGTGGATAGGCCTCTTCGGCATCCGTCTGGCCGTGGAGCTTCCGCTGTACTTCACTGGCGCCACACAGGCGCTGGGCGCGCTCAAACTCGTTTTGGGAGTCCCGCTCTACGCCGCGACCCTCTGGGTGACGTGGCTGCTGGTGAGAACGGTCTATGCGCGGCCTCAGCAAGACTGAGGTAGCCGACCGCGTCGCGCGCGGCCAGGCCAATGTCACGAAACGCACGACGTCGCGCCCGCTGTGGCACATCATCCGCGACAACGTTTTCACGCTGTTCAATGCGATCCTGACAGTCTGTTTCCTCGCAATCCTCGTGCTCGGCGATCTGCGCGACGGCCTGTTCTACGGAATCGTGGTGGTTAACGCGGCGATCGGCATCGTGCAAGAACTGCGGGCAAAGATTGCTCTCGACCGTCTCGCGTTGCTTGCCGCGCCGGTGGTCGCTGTGCGCAGGGACGACGAAACCGTGGTGCTGTCGCCTGATCAGGTTGTGCTCGGCGACATTGTGGTGCTGCGGTCGGGTGACCAGATTGTCGCCGATGCGACGGTGCTCGACGCAATTGACCTGACGGTGAACGAGTCACTGCTCACCGGGGAGTCTGAGCCGGTTGCGCGATATCCCGGTGACACCGTTCTCTCTGGCGCGCTCGTCGCCAGCGGCACCGCCCACGTCGAGGTGACCGCCGTGGGGGCGGCGTCATACGCGAATCGCCTCACGGCCGAGATTCGGCGCCACTCGCTCATCCACTCGGAGTTGCGGTCTGCGACAAACCGCATCCTCGTTTTCATCTCCTGGATCATCGGGCCGATTGTGCTGGTCGTCGTCGGCAGCCGATTTGTTGCGAGCGGGTTCACCGTCGGGGCCTTTTCGGACGGTCGATGGCGCGAACCGTTGCTCGGGGTTGTTGCGAGCGTCGTCTCGATGATCCCCGAAGGGCTGGTGCTGCTCATCAGCCTCGCCTTCGGTGTCGCGGCGATCCGGCTCGCGCAGCAACGCGTGCTAATCCAAGAGCTTGCGGCAGTCGAGACTCTCGCGCGGGTCGATGTGCTCTGTCTTGACAAGACCGGCACTCTCACCAGCGGCGACGTGTCGTTCCTGCGCGCAGAAGTGTTGTCGACTGACCCGGCGATGACGGCGGTGCTTGCCGCTTTTGCTAGGGATGATGCGGCAAATGCCACTGCCCGCTCGTTGGCCCGATCGTTCCCTGACGCCGCGGGCGAAGTGATCGCCCGCGTGCCGTTCGCCAGCTCCCGCGCCTGCAGCGCGCTGGAGCTCACGCTCGACGGCTCACGCTCGGCGTGGTTGTTGGGGGCGCCAGAACGCTTGTTCTCCGGCGATACGGGGGCCCGCGCCGCAGCCTTCGCCGCCCAGGGGCACCGCACACTTGCCCTTGCCCGCGTCTCGGGTAGTCTCCCGCCGGCTGCACAACTTAACCCCCAGGAACTCGATCTCGAGCCTGTCGCGATTCTGCTTTTCGGCGAGCAGATTCGCCCTGATGCCGCAGCGACGCTCGGCTATTTTGCTGAGCAGGGTGTGCGCTGCGTGATCATTTCGGGCGATAACCCCGCAACTGTTGCAGCCCTCGCGTCGGGGCTGGGTCTTGGCGAGGGTTCAGCTGACGCTCGCGCCCTGGTCGACGACGACGACATCCGCACGGCGCTGGCCGGGCACAACATCTTTGGCCGCGTGACCCCCGACCAGAAGCGCGCAATCGTGCGGGTGCTGCAGGAGGACGGGCACGTCGTCGGCATGACCGGCGACGGGGTGAACGACGCCATGGCGATCAAGGATGCCGACCTCGGCATCGCAATGGGCTCCGGCACGAGCGCGTCCAAGGCTGTCGCGCGGCTCGTGCTGCTCGACAACGAGTTCGGCCGGCTTCCCGCAGTGCTTGCCCACGGCCGCCGGGTGATCGCCAACGTGGAGCGTGTCGCCAACCTGTTCCTCGCCAAGACCGTTTACGGCATTGCCTTCGCCATAGTGTTTGCACTGCTGTTGTGGGAGTTTCCGTTCCTTCCCAGGCAACTCACGCTGGTCTCGACGCTGACCATCGGGATCCCGGCGTTCTTCCTCGCGCTCGCGCCGAACCGTCGGATCTATCACCCGGGAATTCTCGGTCGACTGCTGCGGTACGCGGCACCAACCGGACTAATTGCGGCAGCGGTGACATTCACGGCAAACGCGATACTCCGCGGACTCGTGCCGACAGCTGAAGCCCGGTCGATCACCACCCTCGCTCTCTGGATCGTGGCGTTCTGGATACTCTTCGTACTCACCCGCCCGCTTGACGGATGGCGCGGGCTGCTCTTGGGCGGCATGCTCGCCCTGTTCGTGATCGCCAATACCGTGCCGATCGGGCGTGACTTCTTCGCCATGCAGCTGGTCTTCGACGGGTATCTCTGGATAGGCATAGGGGCGGGGTGTGTGGGCGCTGCCGCCATCGAGGCGGTCTACCGCATCTCGCGTGCGCGCGGGCTCATCTACGACCGCGAGTGACTGTCGTGGCGCGGCTTCGGTGCGTGTAAAGTATCTTGATGTCGAGATAGTTTGGCCGCGACATCCCGGGTTCATCGGGCGTTCACGGTCTTAGGCTTACCTTGCTGGCAGGTACCCGTACCGGCCGCGAGGATAGACGCAGGCAGCCAAGGGAGACAACATGTCAGCAGTCAACAGCTTCGGGTCGAAGGATGTCCTCACCGTCGGAGCGACAGAGTACGAAGTCTTCCGCATCGACACCGTTCCCGGCCACGAGAAGCTTCCCTTCAGCCTCAAGGTGCTGCTCGAAAACCTGCTGCGCACCGAAGATGGCGCAAACGTCACGAAGTCGCAGATCGAGGCACTTGGCAACTGGGTGCCCACCGCAGAGCCCGACACCGAGATCCAGTTCACGCCGGCTCGCGTGGTCATGCAGGACTTCACGGGTGTGCCCTGCATTGTCGACCTCGCCACAATGCGTGAGGCGATGACTGCGCTCGGCGGCGACGCCAACAAGATCAACCCGCTCGCGCCGGCCGAGCTGGTCATCGACCATTCGGTGATCGCCGACCTGTTTGGCACTGCGGACGCCCTCGAACGCAACGTGGAGATCGAGTACGAGCGCAACGGCGAGCGCTACCAGTTCTTGCGCTGGGGCCAGACGGCTTTCGACGACTTCAAAGTTGTGCCGCCGGGAACGGGAATCGTTCACCAGGTGAACATCGAATACCTGGCCCGGGTGACATTCACGCGCACCGTCGGCGGTGCACTTCGTGCCTACCCTGACACGCTCGTTGGCACCGATTCCCACACCACGATGGTCAACGGCCTGGGCGTGCTGGGCTGGGGCGTCGGCGGCATCGAGGCCGAGGCGGCAATGCTCGGCCAGCCGGTCT
>JBDUDZ010000099.1:0-8389 GCA_040002635.1 Rhodoglobus sp. | reverse complement strand
CCGTGAGCTGCACCGGCCACATGTTCGGCTGCTTCAGCACGCGCAGGTCGATCGCGGGATCTTTCTGCTTGAGTTCGTAGCGCGCGAACGGGATGAAGACCAGGATGCCGCCGACGATCAGCAAGTACACCCACCAGGCCTCGAGGCCGTTCAGTCGCAGGAAGGTCAGCCCGGAGGTGATGAGCAGCAGGCCTAGCGTGAGGATGATGAAGCCGCGAACGTCGAGCGTGCGTCCCGGAAGCGGTGTCGATTCCGGCACTCCGAACAGGATCGCGAAGAACACGAGTGTCACGGCGATGGCCGGGATCATGAGGGTGACGGGAACGTTGTGGCCGGTCCATCCGAAGACTCGTCCGCCCAGCAGCGCCCCGATGATGGCACCGGCCTCGAGAGCGACGACGAGGAAGCCCGCCGCCCGTCGGGTCTGCGAGGCGCCCTTGCCCGTGCGGCGGCCGCGGTCGAAGATCAGGGCGACTTCCAGTGGCAGCCAGACCACGTAGAAGCCCTGGAGCGCCCACGCGACGAGGAAGGCCGTGAAGTTGTCGGCGAGCACTAAGCCCCAGCTGGCGAGCGCGGTGAGCACTGTCGAGATCAGCAGGATGCGCTTGTGCCCGAACATGTCGCCGAGCTTGGCGAGCACCGGGACGACCAGGGCCGAGAGCAGCAACTGAGCGGCCTCGAACCAGTTGAAGTCGGCGTCTTTGATGTGCAGGTATTTGACGAGGTCACTGATCAGTGGCACGTAGTAGCCCTGAAGGATTCCGCTGGTGATCTCGACGAGGAACAGGAAACCGATGAGACCGAAGGTCACGCCCCCGGCCTTGGCGAGCGGCGTTGAAGCGGCGGGCGTCATTGACATGTTCGGATCGTAGCGCGGTGTGGGACGATTTCGGGATGCCCGCCCCTTTCGGGTTCTATCTCGGGCTGCTCGCGCCCGCGTGGAGATGGTGGAGGCCGTTCCTCATCTTCGTCGGCGCGAGCCTGGTGCTGGAAGTCGTCCAGTACCTGATCTCCGTCGGCATCGCGGACGTCACCGATGTCATCACCAATACCCTGGGCGGTTTGGCCGGGTTCGGCCTGCTCAGGCTGATGCGCCGCAGGGTGACGACGAGGACTCTCGTCACGATCTGCGTGGTATTTACCGCGCTTTCGGTAATCGCGGCGGCGGCGTTCATCGCATCCCCCATCCGCTTGGCGGGACCCCACGACGTGATCTTCCCCTCGCCGACCGCGAGACCGTAGCTGGGCGGCTCGCCCCTCCGATAGCGTTGGAGCATGGCCGACGATGCGCGCGAAGTACTCACCTGGAATGACTTCGGAAGCGCATCCCGCGAACTCGCGCTGGAAATGATCCAGGGCGGTTACCACCCGGAAATCGTGGTCGCCGTCGCGCGCGGCGGCCTGCTTTTGGCCGGCGGGATCGCGTATGCGCTCGGCGTGAAGAGCTGCGGTGCGGTGAACGCCGAGTTCTACACCGGCGTCGGCACTCGTCTACCCGAACCCGTCATGCTGCCGCCGCTGCTCGATGAGGCGTCGATCGTCGGCAAGCAGGTGCTGCTCGTCGACGACGTGTCGGATTCGGGGCGCACGCTCAAGATGGTCGTCGAGCTGCTCGAGGGTATGGGTGCCGAAGTGCGCACCGTGTGCCTGTACACGAAGCCCGGCACGGTCTGGGAGCCGACATACACCTGGCGGCGCACGCCGCTGTGGATCACGTTCCCCTGGTCGGCGCTGCCGCCGGTCGAACTGCCCGCCTGATCGTCACGCGCTGACCGCAATGCCGCCCCGCCCGATCGCCGAACTCGTCGCGCCAGACTGGGCGGCGGCACTCGAGCCAGTCTCGGGCCGGATAGCCGAGCTGGGCGACTTTCTGCGCGCAGAGACCGCGGCGGGTCGGCTTTACCTTCCGGCCGGGGAATCCGTGCTGCGGGCCTTTGCCCGGCCGATGGCCGACGTGCGGGTGCTCATCGTTGGGCAGGACCCGTACCCGACGCCGGGGCATCCGGTCGGCCTGTCGTTCTCTGTGGAGCGCGACGTGCGGCCGGTGCCACGCAGCCTGCAGAACATCTACAAAGAACTGCGCGACGACCTCGGGCTGCCGGTGCCCGCCCACGGTGATCTGTCGGCCTGGGCCGACCACGGGGTAATGCTGCTCAACCGCGTGCTGACCGTGCAAGCCGGCGCCTCGGGTTCGCATCGCGGAAAAGGATGGGAGGAGGTGACGGAGGCGGCGATCCGAGCCCTCGTGGCGCGCGGAGGGCCGCTGGTGGCGATCCTCTGGGGCCGGGATGCCGCGAACCTGACGCCACTCCTCGGTGCCACGCCCATCATCCGCAGTGCACACCCGAGCCCACTCAGCGCCAGCGGCGGATTCTTCGGCTCACGCCCCTTCAGCCGCGCAAACGAGCTGCTCGCGGCCCAGGGCGCCGCCCCGATTGACTGGGCACTCGAGCGTAGCGATGACCGCCCCGTCCGGGGCGTGGCCGGTAGCGATACCAGCCCCGACGCGTAGAATCTCGGCATGCTCGACGAGGCCCACACATGTTAGAAGAGGAGTATCAGCCGCGGCGCCAGTTGCCGCAGCACCTCAAACCCGCTCCCGAGCCCGAGCCCACCTTCGAGTACACGATTCGCGACGCGACCCTGGCCGACTTGCCGCACATCCGCGAGATCTACAACCACTACGTGGCCAACTCGACTGTGACATTCGACGAAGAGCCAATGACCCTCGCTGCCCTCCGGCGCAAGTTTCAGAAGGCCATCGAGAAGCAGATGCCATTCATCGTGGCCGAAAGCCCACGTGGCAATCTGCTCGGCTACGCCTACGTTTTCCCGTGGCGAGAGAAGGCCGCATACCGGTTCACCGTTGAGAACTCGATCTATCTTGGCCCTGCCTCAACCGGCAAGGGTCTCGGTCGTGTGCTCATGGCGGAACTCATCGAAAGGTCGAAGGCCGCGGGGCTCAAGGAGATCATCGCGGTGGTCGCCGACAAAGGCGCTGAGGCGTCGATCGCGATGCATAAGAGCTTTGGGTTCAAGGAGATCGGGCACATGGGCAAGGTCGGGTTCAAGTTCGATCGTTGGCTCGGCACAGTGCTGATGCAGAAGAGCCTCAAGTAGCGCGCGCATCCCGGGCGTCGCTGGATCTGTTTGGCCTGCCTCGATGGGCTCAGGTGCGCGGTGTCGCCCGCCGCAACACGAGGTAGCCGGTAAGCCCGGCGATTGCCGTAATCGCCAAGCTCCATGAGGCGCTGCCCACAAAGCCGGCGTTCACGAAGAATGCTGCGATGTTGCCCCAGCCACTGGTAAGGATGATCAGCGCGATCAGCCCCACTGCGAGCACCCCGAAGGCAATGAAGAGCGTTGCGAGGCCGGTCGCCTTCCACCGCACCCATACCGCGGCGAAGATGGTTCCCACGAAGAAGAAGAGCAATAGCAGCACGAAGTACACGTAGAGGCGCACCGGCCAGCTATCTCCGAAGTACACGGCGCTGAACATCCGGCCGCCCACACCCCAGCCGCCGGTGGCGTCTTCGATGATCGAGAGCAGAGTCATCCCGGCGCTGTAGATCGCGGCGAGGATCACGAAGGTCACGGCGGTGCCGCGGTAGTAGTCGCGCCGGGTCACCCCGTATCCCAGGGCGAACGGGAAGGTGATGCTGATCGCCTGCACTGCGACCACCAGCATGTACACGAAGATGTAGAAACTCGAGCCGGTGTACTGCAGCCCGTTCGATACTTGCGACCGATGGTCTGGGGCAGCAGAAAGGTAGACGGTCACCCAGATCGCCAGGTTCAGCAGGAAGATGGCTGTCAGGATTATCGAGGGCAGCGCAAGGATCGTCCACGGGTTCGTGAAGTGCAGGCGCACGACGTTGCCGATGCGGTGTGCGGCCGTGGTCTTCGGCACGCGGGCCAGCGTTGAGTCGGACTGTGTTGCGGTGGTCATGCCGTTGCCTCGAATTCTTTCTCACTTGACTGTTGTTGATTCATGCCCGTTCTGCGGATGATGAGTTGCTGCAGCGAAACCGGTGCCAGCTCGAGACCGGCGGCGGATGCAGCGGCGCGCCCCCTAGCGTCGAGCCCCGTGACCGTGACCGACGCCAACCCGCCCACCGCATCGCGGTGCAGGATCTCGCGGCTGGCGACGAACGCATCGACCGCCGCCCGCGTGCCCACGACACTCGTGGCGGTGCCGCGCAGGCTCTCGGCGTCTTCGTCGATGATGATGCGGCCCTCGTCGATCACGATGACGTGTTCGAGCAGGTTCGACACCTCGTCGATCAGGTGGGTGGACAGCACCACAGTGCGCGGGTGTTGGGCGTAGTCCTCGAGCAGCCGGTCGTAGAAGAGCTGGCGAGCCACGGCATCCAGGCCCAGGTAGGGCTCATCGAAGAAGGTCAGGGGAGCGCGTGAAGCGAGCCCGACGATCACGCCGACCGCGGAGACCTGCCCGCGGGAGAGCTTCTTGATGCGTCGCTTGAGAGGCACCCGGAACTCGTCGGCAAGTTGGGCAGCGAAGTCGGCATCCCAGTTTGCGAAGAAGTGCGGCGCGCTCGCGAAGACGTGGCGGGGCCGGAAGTCTTCGGGGTAGCGCTGGCTCTCCTTGATGAAGGAGATGTTCTGCAGCACATCCGCGTTCTCCACCGGCGACTCGCCGAACACCCTGATGGTGCCGTCACTGGCGAACTCCTGGCCGGTGAGCAACTGCATCAGCGTGGTCTTGCCAGCTCCATTGCGACCGAGGAGCCCATAGATCTTGTTCTCCTCGACGCTGAATGTCGCGTCATTCACCGCCGTCACGTCGCGGTAGCGCCTGGTGAGGTGCTCGACCTCGATCACTGCCGTCATTTCTTCGAGCCTTCCTTGTCGATCATGGTGCTGAGTTGTTGAGGGGTAATACCGAGCTTCGCGGCCTCCGCAAGCAGCGGCGCCAAGAACTCGGCGGTGAATTGTTCACGTCTTTTTGCCACGAGGCGCTCCCGTGCTCCGGCGGCGACGAACATGCCGATGCCGCGCTTCTTGTAGAGGATTCCGTCATCGACGAGCAGGTTGACGCCCTTGAGCGCGGTCGCCGGATTTATCCGATAGAAGGCCGCGAACTCATTCGTCGACGGTACCTGCGACTCTTCAGCCATGGTGCCGCCGATGATGTCGTTCTCGACCTGTTCGGCTACCTGCACGAAGATTGGCCTGGACTCATCCATGGTTCTCCTCGGTTGCGCTCCACGCGGTTGCTTGGTTAGTTAGTACAGTAACTAACCATCTAAGTCGTGTCAAGTAGTGTTAGGGCGTGGTCTACGTACTGAATGGCATTGCCGTGCTCTTCGTCGCGTTTTTGTTTTTCTATCCCAGTTGGAGCAAGTGGGAGCGCGAGCGTAATCGGGTCAACGGCACACGACGCACAGTCACCTCGGGCATGGTCAGCGGCATCGATGAGTTATTCCACCCCAACGCACACCAGGCACAACTCGTCTGGGAGGCCCAGCAGGAAATGCCGGTGCCCGCCCCCGACTCCGACAAGAATCGGCCTGACCTCGATGCCGGTCGCGTGACGATCGACCTGTGCTAGGTGGAGCTTCATCACCTGAGCGCCCTCGAGCAGGTCGACCAGTTGCGTCGCGGTCGAATCTCGCCGACAGAGCTGGTTGAGCACTACCTCGCCCGCATTGCTCGGCTCGACGGTGAGCTCGGCGCGTTTACGACTGTTACCGCGGATCCCGCCCTCGCCCGCGCGCGCAAACTTGAGTCGGCCGGTCCGACGGCGGCTCCGCTCTGGGGCCTCCCTCTAGGCGACAAGGATCTATGGCGTCGGGCGGGAGTGCGCACGATGTACGGTTCCCGGCTGATGCGCGACTTCGTGCCGGAAGAATCCGACGAACTGGTCAGGGTGCTCGACGATGCCGGCGCCATCAGCCTCGGCAAGACAAATGCCCCCGAGTTTGGGATGCCCGCATACACCGAGTCGCTGGTCGCACCTCCGGCGCGCACCCCTTGGGACGTGTCACGCGGCGCCGGAGGCAGCAGCGGGGGAGCGGCGGTAGCCGTGGCGGCCGGGCTCCTGCCGGTGGCCCCCGGGTCGGATGGCGGCGGGTCGATACGGATTCCCGCGGCGGCGACCGGGTTGGTCGGCCTGAAGCCGTCGCGGGGGCGGGTGCCTGCGGCATCCGGATTCCTGTCGCTCGGCGGCCTCGTCGTTGGCGGTCCCCTCGCGCGCAGTGTCGCGGATGCCGGGCTGCTGCTTGACGCGATCGCCGGCCCATCGGCGTGGTCGGTCGGGCCACCCACCTGGGACGGCGGCGCGTTTCTCAACGCCGCAGTGCGCGGCGAGGGCCGCTACCAGCTCGGTGTGATGACCACCTCGCCGTGGGACGACGCCTACGAGATCACGGTGGGGGCGGATGCCGCTGGCGCCCTGGCCTTCGCTCGCACCGAGCTCGACGCACTCGGGCACGGCACTGACGACCTCGCGCTCGAACCGGATTCCACCTACGCCCCCGCCTTCCGCACGATCTGGCAGGCCGGCGCCGCCGACATCCCGGCCGAGGGGGGCGAGCAACTCGGGCTCCTCGAGCCTCTGACGCGCTGGCTCGTGGAGCGGGGGAGGACACTCGGTGCGCGGGAGCTCGGGGTCGCGTTGGGTCAGCTTGCGGTGTTCGAGCGCAGCGTCATCCGGCAGTTCGCGGCGTTCGATGCGGTGCTGACGCCAGCCCTCGCCATGACTCCGCGACGGATCGGCTGGTTCGATGCGCAGGATGGCGAGCACAATTTCGCCCAGCAGGTGCAGTACACGCCGTGGACGAGCTTCGCCAACGTCAGCGGACTGCCAGCGATAACGCTGCCCGTAGTCCAAACTTCCGAGGGACTACCGATGGGGGTGCAGCTGATCGGGCGCCCCGGTGGCGAAGATGTGCTGCTGGCCATTGGTGCGCAGCTTGAGCGGCGGATCGGCTGGCAGAAGCGCCACCCGCCGCAGTGGTAACAGCGGCGCGTCAGGCCCCGTCGGGTCGATCCGGCACGCCGACCAGCGCAGCACTCGCCGTCCACAGTGCGTCGCCCACACCGGCTTTCCGCCCGCTCGCGTCGATGCGACCGTACGGCGTGAGCCTGTCGAAATAGGCACCGTTCGCGACACCGGTGTCTTGGATTGTGGCGAGGTGCACGAGCGGGGTTGCGCCCTGCTCTGGCGAGATCGCGATCCGACCGCCGGTAATCAGGTTGCCGAACTTCACGAGCGGTGACTCCGCACCGAAGCTCGTGGCCACGTAACCGGGATGGAAGGAGTACGCCTCGAGACCGCGCGCCGCGAGCGACTGGGTGAACAGAATCGTCGCGATCTTCGAGGTTCCGTAGGCACGCCACCCGCCGAGCCACGGCCGTTTCTTCCATTCCAGATCATCGACGCGCAGGTTGCCGAAGGTGTTTGCGAGGCTCGCTGTGCCGATAACTCGCGCCTGGCTTGCCTCCAGCAACGGGCCGAGCAGATAGGTGAGCAGGAACGGCGCGAGATGGTTGTGCTGGATTGTGCGCTCGTGCCCGTCGGCCGACAGCCCGCGCTGATGGATGAGGCCGCCCGCGTTGTTCGCGAGCACATCGATCGTGTCGTAGCGCTTCTCGAGGGATGCCGCGAGCTCCCGAACGTCGTCGAGGCGGTCGTAGTCGGCGAGAAATGGCGTGCCACCCACGGCCTCGGCCACGGATTTCGTGCGCTCTGGGTTTCGACCTACTACCGCGACATCCCAGCCCAGCACCGCCAGCCGACCTGCCGCGTTCGCCCCGATGCCGGAGCTTGCGCCAGTGATAACTATCGTCTTGCGTGTTGTCATCGGCCGTAGCCACCCTTCGTGAGCCCCGCTTCTACTTCGAAGCGGTTGGTAAATGGATCCTGCCCGGCGGCGATATAGAGCGGGATGAATGCCAGCCCGTAGCGCCGCCATTGGGCTCGATGAACAGCTTCATGCTGCAGCACGGGATTCGAAATTGCGTCCTTAGTCAGGTAGACGGCGCCGACAGTTGTGCCGCCGCGACCGAATGCCCAGTGTGGCAGATGGGATGCCACGATAACCCCGCCTTCGCGCCGTACGCGGAAACGTCCGAGCACTGCACCCCAGAGCAACGCCGACGCCGTCGCCAGCCAGTAGCCGGGTCGGGCGATCACGGGGCTCAGCGCCAGCGCTCGGAACCAGCGCACACGCGACAGCCGCGCGATGATTCCCCGTTTTGCGGGCGCACTGCCGGGCTGATCCACATGTCGCAGGATACAGCGGCCACCCAACCGCGCATCAACACGGCCTCCCGCTCCGCCACGTATGCCCTGTGCAGTGTGCCCTGCAGCGTGCCGAGAAGCGCGCGCCGTGCTGGGCGCCGTGCGAGGCGCCGTGCATCGTGC
>JBDUDZ010000098.1:0-8436 GCA_040002635.1 Rhodoglobus sp. | reverse complement strand
TGCAGTGGCTGCAGACGCTGCTCGGCATCCCGCTCTACATCCTCAGTGGAGTGCGCTGGCTGCTCTACCTGCTCACCGCGAGCGCGATTCTGCACGGCTTCGGTGGCTTCGATTTCCTGCCGACGATCCCGCTCGGGCTGCTCATCCCGGCATTCGTCGTCTTCGCGACGCCACTCGGCCGGATGGCGATCGCCGTCGTCTGCGCCCGGCTGCTGCTCTCCGGCCTGCGGCCGGGCGACTACCCGCGCGGTGGATCGGTGCACCTGCGCCTCTGGCTGGCCGAGCAAGCTGCCCACCTTGTTGGCGCCGTGAGCCTGGCCGGAGCGCCGTGGATCACGTACTACGCCCGGGCACTCGGCGCGACTATCGCGCGCGACGTCGACCTGCACGCCCTGCCGCCGGTCACCGGCATGCTCACCATCGGCTTCGGCGCCTCGATTGAACCCGAGGTCGATCTGTCCGGATACTGGATCGACGGAGATATCCTGCGCGTCGGCGCGATCCGTATCGGGGCGCACAGCTCGGTGGGGGCCCGCAGCACCCTGCTTCCCGGCACCCGCATCGGCAAGCACGCCGAGATCGCTCCCGGGTCCGCAGTATTCGGCCGGGTGCCCGCAGGACAGCTGTGGGCCGGCTCCCCCGCACAACGTGAGGGCCGCAGCCACGCCTGGTGGCCCGAAGCCCGCCCGCCGCGGGGCCGGCGCTGGATCGCCGCGTTCGGGGCGTCATCCCTCGCGCTCTCACTGTTTCCGCTCGTCTCACTGGCAGTCGGTGCCGCAATCATCGCCGTGGCAATGCACGGCGCACCGTCTCTCGCCGACGCGACAGGTCGTGCGTTCGCCGCCGTCGTGCCGGCGACCCTCGCGAGCGGGACGGTCTTCGCCTTCCTGGTGGTTGCGGCTGTGCGCCTGCTCTCGCTCGGCGTGCAGGAAGGCACCCACGCTGTGCGCGGCCGGGTGGGCTGGCAGGTCTGGAGCACGGAACGGCTGCTCGACCTGTCGCGCACTTTCCTGTTCCCCCTCTACTCGAGCCTGTTCACGCCGGTCTGGCTCCGGATGCTCGGGGCGCGGGTAGGCCGCGACGTCGAAGCCTCCACCGTGCTGCTCATCCCATCGATGACCACTATCCGCGATGGCGCATTCCTCGCCGACGACACGATGATCGGATCCTACGAACTCGGCGGCGGCTGGATGCGGATCGGCCACGTCGAGATTGGCAAGCGAGCGTTCATCGGCAACTCCGGAATGGCAGCGGTGGGACACACCGTGCCCAAGGACGGGCTGGTCGCCGTGCTCTCCGCCGCCCCGCGCAAGTCGAAGGCGGGGTCGTCGTGGCTCGGCTCCCCCGCGGTGCGGCTGCGGCGCACAGTCGCGGCCACCGACGATTCACGGACCTTCCACCCGCACCCGCTGCTGCGGCTGGCCCGGGCGCTGTGGGAGTTGTGCCGCGTCATCCCGGTGATCGCGACCTGCGCACTCGGGCTCGCGACTCTGCTGGGCTTCGCGTGGCTCATCGACCTTTGGGGGCTCGTGCCCGCCGTGCTGCTGAGCGGCGTCGTCATGCTCGCGGCCGGAGCTGTCGCCGCCGGCGTCACGAGTGCCGCAAAGTGGATATTCGTCGGGCGGATACGGGTGGGCGAACATCCGCTCTGGTCGTCGTTCGTCTGGCGTACCGAAGTCTCTGACACGTTCGTGGAGATGCTGGCCGCGCCCTGGTTCGCACAGGCGGCGGTCGGAACCCCCGCGCTCAACGTCTGGCTGCGCAGCCTGGGAGCGCACGTCGGTACTGGCGTGTGGTGCGACACCTACTGGCTGCCGGAAGCCGACCTCGCACAGCTCGGTGACGGTTCGACAGTCAACCGGGGCTGCGTCGTGCAAACGCACCTGTTCCATGATCGAATCATGAGCATGGACACCGTGACGCTCGACCCCGGCTCGACGCTCGGGCCGCACAGCGTCATCCTGCCCGCGGCCCGCATCGGCGAGCACGGCACCGTCGGCCCAGCATCGCTGGTCATGCGCGGCGAACAAGTGCCGGTGGGCAGCCGCTGGAGCGGCAACCCGATCGGTCCGTGGCGCGAAGTCACGTTCGCGGACTATCACCCGAAGACCCGCTGATGGGCCGCTGATGGCCGCGCGATCGGTCGGCGCGGCAACGGGAGGCGACCCCTACGTCGCGACGAACGGGAACGGCGGCTACGGTGTCGACCGCTACGAACTCGACCTGCGCTACCGCCCTGCCACCAATCGGCTCGAGGCCAGCGCGACGCTGCGCGTGACGAGCACGCAGGACCTGGAGCGCTTCAGCCTGGACCTCTCACGGCTGCGGGTGAGCCGGGTGCGCATCGAGGGACAGCGCGGAGCTCGTTTCACCCAGACGACGCACAAGCTCAGCATCATGCCGGGCCGCCCCATCCCTACGGGGACCACCTTCACGCTCGTCATCGACTACGCGGGTTCGCCCGGCCCGCGGGCCAGCCGATGGGGGGCGGTGGGGTGGGAGGAACTCGCCGATGGTGTGATAGTTGCCGCGCAACCGTCGGGGGCGCCAACCTGGTTTCCTTGCAACGATCTCGTGGCCGACAAGGCGACCTACAGCATCCGGGTCAGTACCGACCCGGGCTACACGGTGGTCTGCAACGGCGTGCTCACCGAACATCGGGTGGTCTCGGGCCAGGGCCAGTGGACATTCGAGCAGCAGCAACCCACTGCCACTTATCTCGCGACCGTGCAGATCGGGCGATACGCGACGGCCGAGCCGGCCTGGGACGGCATCCACGGCACGATCGCCTACCCCAAAGCCATCGAGACCCGGGTGGTGGCCGACTTCGGACGGCTCGGCGAGATGATGGCACTCTTCCAGCGCCTGTTCGGCCCGTACCCATTCGACGGCTACACCGTCGTGATCACCCCGGACGACCTCGAGATCCCGCTCGAAGCCCAGTCTCTCGCGATCTTCGGCGCGAACCATGCCGACGGCATTGGCGGATCGGAGCGCCTTGTAGCGCACGAACTCGCCCACCAGTGGTTCGGCAACAGCGTCGGACTCGCGGCCTGGAAACACATCTGGCTCAATGAAGGCTTCGCCTGCTACGCCGAGTGGCTGTGGTCTGAGGAACGTGGCGGCATGACGGCCGACGGTCTCGCACGGCAGTTCAGGAGGGACCTCAGCGGCCGTCCGCTGGACATCAAGGTTGGTGACCCCGGCCCGGCACTGATGTTCGACGACAGGGTCTACAAGCGCGGCGCGCTCACCCTGCACGCCCTGCGGCTCACGATCGGTGATCCCGAGTTTTTCGACCTGCTTGGCGAGTGGACGAGCGCACATCGCTACGGGATCGTCACCACAGACGACTTCCGCGCCCTCGCCGCGACGAAATCCGCGAAATCGCTTGATCGCTTCTTTGACGGCTGGCTCTTCAGGGAAGCGTTACCGCGGCTTCCTGGCCCCGACGGCCACTGACACCTGCAGGTCAGCGGCGACCTCTGGCTCGAAAAGTCGGTAACGGGCGCCATCGAATCGCGCGGCGGCGCGACCGACCCTGACGTCCCCGGGATCGGCCGTCAGCCCGCTCCCGTCGGCCTTGAGCACAGCTTCAACCCGCGTCCAGTGGCGAAGGGATGGGACGCCCGCGACCACGCCGATCGCGGCGTCCCGCTCCGGGTCGTCCCGGCGCGGCTCGACGTCGACGCCGACGGCCCGGTGCCACGCAGCAACCGCGACGATAGCCGTCGCGCACCGCGACAAGCTGAGCCGCAGATCGGAGCCGGGGATGCCGGGCGCACCATGCGGCCGTTCGCACCGCCGGCAGATTGCGGCCTCGATACGCACGTCCTCCGCCGGCACACCGGTGAGCTCGGATGCAAGATGACGCAGCAGTACCCGTCCGGCGAGAAACGAGTCGCCCGCGGGCTCGGCCGCGTCGTAACGCTCCCGCTCGGCGGCTGACAGCAGGGCGAGGTACTCGGCGCGGTGCGCCGCCGGGATGCCCGTGCGCACCCACCGTAACTCGAACTGGGCCACGGTCGATTGTCTCCCATCCGGCCCGTAGATGCGCCCGCGCAGCGACAACCCTCCACCGCCCGCCCTCGGCCGAATGAGCGAGCTAGTCGCCCTGCGACTTCAAATAGTTGGCGACCGCGGGCGGCACGTAGGGAGTGACATCCCCGCCGAGCGCGGCGACCTGACGCACAAGGGAACTCGAGACATGGGCGTGAGCCGGGTCCGGCAGCAAGAACACTGTCTCCACGCCGGCGAGGTCGCGGTTGACGATGGCCATCGGCGTCTCGTAGGCAACATCGATCTGCGAGCGTATGCCCTTCACGAGAACGCTCGCCCCAACATCGGTGCAGTAATCGACGAGCAGCCCGACGCTCCAACTTGTAACAACGATGTTGTCGTGCGTGCCCGCTTCGCGGAGTGACTGCTCGATGAGTGAGACGCGCTTGGCGATCGGCAGCAGGGCAGTTTTGCCCGGATTGTGCACCACGAGCACATGCAACTCGTCGAACAGGCCGGCGGCCCGATCGATCACATCGAGGTGACCCAGGGTGACCGGGTCGAAAGACCCAGGAACGACGGCGATCCTGTTCATGGCTTCACCCTAGTGGGCCAACGTTACCGGTCCGTTACGTTCAGTTCTTTGCGAGGAAAGCCTCAGACTCCTCGTCGAGCCTGCGGGCCAACGCCTCGCGCAGGGCCGGATGATTCTCGAGCGACGGGTCGTCCGCGAGCACACCCGCCGCGAGCTCTCGCGCCTCGGCGATCAGCTCGCCATCCTTGGCCACCCGCACCAGGCGCAGGCTCGACCGCCCGCCCGACTGCGTGCTGCCGAGCACGTCACCTTCCTGTCGCAGTTCGAGGTCTTTGTTTGCCAGTTCGAAACCATCGAGAGTGGATGCCACGGCCTCAACCCGCTCGCGGGCCAGGGTCTCTACCTCCGCCGCCGTGACGAACAGGCATAGGCCCGGCACGCCCCCACGCCCGACCCGCCCGCGCAACTGGTGCAGCTGGGATACCCCGAACCGGTCGGCATCCAGCACGACCATCGTCGAGGCGTTTGGCACATCCACTCCGACCTCGATCACCGTGGTGGCCACGAGCACGTCGATCTCACCGTCGGCGAAAGAGCGCATGATGGCGTCTTTCTCGTCGCTGGGCATTCGGCCGTGCAAACCTGCCAGCCGACGCCCGGCGAGCACGGGGTTCGACTGCAGGGAGGCGAGCACCTCCGTCACGTTCGCGCGGGTCCCGCCGGAGGCCTGGAGCGCGTCATCGGTGTCATCAACGACTGTCGCGTCGATCGCCGGGCACACCACGAACGCCTGGTGGCCTTTCGCGAGCTCCTCGGAGACGCGCTGCCAGACCCGGCCCATCCACCCCGGATGCTCCGCCAGCGGCACAACAAAACTCTCGATCGGCGACCGGCCGGCCGGCAGTTCCGCAATCGACGAGATGTCGAGGTCACCGAAGACTGTCATGGCGACGGTGCGTGGGATCGGCGTCGCGGTGAGCACGAGCACGTGCGGCGGCTGCGCGCCCTTCAGCCGCAGCGCCTCGCGCTGCTCCACCCCGAACCGGTGTTGCTCGTCGACGACGACCAACCCCAGATCGTAGAAACCGACCTTGTCGCCCAGCAGCGCGTGGGTTCCGACGACGATGCGTGCCGACCCCGAGACTGCGGCGAGCAGCGCTTTCCGCCGCTCGGCTACGGGCAATTGGCCGGTGAGAAGTGTCGGTCGCAGGCGCGCCGACAGCTCTGGCCCGAGAGTCTTGACGATGCTGCGCAAGTGCTGGTGGGCAAGCACTTCGGTTGGGGCAAGCAGGGCAGACTGTCCACCCGATTCGGCTACGGCGAGCATGGCCCGCAGCGCGACCAGGGTCTTGCCCGACCCCACCTCACCCTGCACGAGCCTGTTCATCGGCACTGCGGCGGCGAGGTCATCCGAAATCTCAGCGCCCACGAACCGCTGGTCGCCCGTGAGCGTGAACGGCAGCGCAGCGTCGAAGCCGTCGAGAATCGCCCCGGATGCCCGAGCCGTCGCCGCGGTTTCCCTCAGCCGCGCGCGCTGCTGCAGCAGGGCCGCCTGCAGCACGAAGGCCTCCTGGAAGCGCAGGGCCTTGCGCGCGGAGCCCCAGTCCGCGTCCACCGTGGGGCGGTGCACAAGTTCGAGGGCGCGGGAGAACGGGAGGAGTTTGCGGGGCGTGCGCACGGCATCCGGAACCGGATCGTCAAGCTTCGGCAACGTATCGAGCACGACTGCGACAGCTTTCTGCAGCTGCCAGCTCGCCACTGTCGAGGTGGCAGGGTAAATCGGGATCGGCAGTTGGGCCCAGGCCTTCGCCCGCTCTGGATCAGCACCGGCCGGGTCGGTGTCTTCCTCGAACAGCTCGTAGTCGGGGTGGGCGAGCTGCAGGGTTCCGCGATAGTCGCCGACCTTGCCTGCGAAAATGCCGCGCACGCCGGGCTTCAGTTCGTTGGCCCGCCAGGCCTGGTTGAAAAACGTCAAGGTCAGGATGCCCTTGCCGTCGCTAATCGTGACCTCGAGGATCGAGCCGCGCTTGGCCCGCATCGGCCGGTTGCGCACCTCAAGCACCTCGGCGACGATCGTCACGTTCTCGTCAATCGGAAGCTGCGTCAACGCGGTGAGTTCGCCGCGTCGGGCATAGCGCCGCGGGTAGTGGCTCAGCAGATCGCCCACAGTGTGCAGGCCGAGCCCTTTGGCGAAGGCCGCGGCCGTACGGTCGCCGAGCGGCACGACCAGCGTCGTATCGAGAGGGGATGCCACGCCACAACGCTACCCGTGACCGGTGGCGCGGCTGGCGAGGCCTGCCAGCTCGTGACGGGATCGGCTCGTGACAGGATTGCCCGCATGAGCGACGAGCCCCGCTACGGCCAGCGAACCCCAGGGCCGGCCACCCCGCCTCCCGCAACCCCGGTGCGGCCGACGCCCCCACGCAAGCCGCGCGCGCCGAGCCCGATCTTCGTCGCTCTGGTCACCGTGGCCATCGTGTCGGGGTGGGCGCTGTGGAACGGGGTCGGCTCCGTAGGCCTCGTCACCTTCGTGTTCGTCGCGACCGCTTGGGTGGTCACCCTCTGCCTGCACGAGTTCGCCCACGCCCTTGTCGCATTCCGCAATGGCGACGAGTCGGTCATCTACCGCGGCTACCTCACCCTTGACCCGCTGAAATACACGCACGTGCTGTTCAGCATTGTGCTGCCGCTGTTGTTCCTGCTTCTTGGCGGCATCGGGTTGCCCGGCGGTGCAGTCTTTATCGATCGCGGCGCTCTGCGAACCCGGTTCAGTCGTTCTGCCGTTTCGGCGGCGGGCCCCCTCACGAACATCACCATCGCCGTGCTGCTGGCCGTTGCGTTCCGTTTCCAGGGCAGCATGAATCCGCTGTGGTCGGCATTGGCGTTCCTCGCGTTCCTGCAAGTGACCGCCGCAATCATCAACCTGCTGCCCGTGCCCGGGCTCGACGGCTTCGGGATCATCGAACCGTACCTGCCGCCGCGCTGGCTCGCACGGGCCGCGCAGATAGCACCTTTCGCGCTGATCGGCGTATTCGTGCTGCTCTGGATTCCCCAGGTGAACATCGCGTTCTTCAACGGCATCTTCGGCATCATGCAGCTGATCGGCATCCAGCCGATCCTGGTATCCGTCGGCCTCGGCCAGTTCCAGTTCTGGCGCTGACGCCGCCCCGATTGGCGCGATCGCCGCGTCCGGCGCCGGGCGCTGCGGCCCGCTGCGGCGACGGCGCTGCGGCCCGCGGGAGCAGCGCACTCTCGCTGGGCTAGCCTCGGAGAATGACCAGGATCATCGCGGGCTTCGCCGGCTCCATTAGCCTGGTTGTCCCCGGCTTCGGCACACGGCCGACCAGCGACCGCGTGCGCGAGGCGATCTTCGCCGCGCTCGAAGCCCGTGACGCGATCGACGGGCTTCGCGTGCTCGACCTCTATTCGGGATCCGGGGCCCTCGGCCTCGAGGCCGCCTCGCGCGGCGCGGCCCACGTCACGCTCGTCGACCGCAACGCGCAGACCTCGCGCGAGAACACGATCCGCGTCCTCAAGCAGGCGCCGCGGGATGCCCCACCCACCGTCATCACGACCGGCCAGCCCGTGCAGGCCTTCCTCAACTCAGCGCGCGACAGCTGGGACCTGGTCTTCATCGACCCGCCCTACGACCTGGGACTAACCGAACTCGTGCACAACCTGTCATCGCTCGTGCCGCGGTTGAACCCGGATGCCGTCGTCGTGCTTGAGCGCAGCTCGCGCACGCCCGCGCCGGAGTGGCCGGCCGGTATCTCGCTGGAACGCCGTAAAGACTACGGCGACACCGCGTTGTACTGGCTCTCGACTTCCCCGGCCTGACGGCCCCGTCGGTGCGCCCCGCGCGGCCCAGTCGGTGCGCCCCGCGCGGCCCAGTCGGTGCGCCC
>JBDUDZ010000097.1:0-8643 GCA_040002635.1 Rhodoglobus sp. | reverse complement strand
GTCGGTATCGCCGGGAGCGAACCCAGCAGTGATGCGGGAAAGGGCCGCGAGCGGATCTGCCGCCGCCGCGGCATCCGTAATCCGACGCTGGGCGATGCGACCGATGGGTGACTGTGACACGTTGTCGGGGGCCATGCCTGGCCACCAGGCCACGACGGGGGCATCGGGCAGCAGGAGCCCCATGACAAGGCTCTCAGGATCGTCGGCGGCAGCCCCATACGCGCGCACCACGACGACCTCGCTCGCCCCGGCATCACCGCCCACCCGGATCTGCGCGTCGACCTTTGCTGCGGTGCGTGTGGCACCGTCCTCTGTCGAGACGACAAGGACGCGCATCGGATGTTCACGCGAGGCGTCGTTCGCCGCCTCGATGGCCTCTTCCTCCTCGCCGAGCTTCGTCGAGATGATCAGCGTCAGCACCCTGCCAAGGGCTACTGCGCCACCTTCTTCCCTGATCTTGACGAGCGTCTTGGAAATTTGGCTTGTTGTGGTGTTGGGCAGATCAACGATCATGGTCGTCTCCAGGTGCGGCCGTCGCGGGCCATCATCTCGTCGCTGGAAGCCGGCCCCCAGGTTCCCGGCCGGTATTGGTCCGGCTGGCCCTGCTTCGCCCAGAACTCCTCAATCGGGTCGAGGATCTTCCAGCTGAGTTCTACTTCCTCGTGGCGCGGGAAGAGCGGGGGGTCGCCGAGCAACACGTCGAGGATCAGGCGTTCGTAGGCCTCGGGGCTGGCCTCCGTGAAGGCATGACCGTATCCGAAGTCCATCGTCACGTCGCGCACCTGCATGCCTGCTCCGGGAACCTTGGACCCGAATCGGATTGTCACGCCCTCATCGGGCTGCACCCGGATGACAAGAGCGTTCTGGCCGAGCTTGCCCGTCTGGCTTTCGGCGAACAGATACTGTGGCGCACGCTTGAACACAACGGCGATCTCGGTGACTCGACGCCCCAGGCGCTTGCCTGTACGCAGGTAAAAGGGAACACCGGCCCAGCGCCGGGTACCGATGTCGAGTCGGATCGCCGCGAAGGTTTCGGTTGTCGACTTCGGGTTCATGCCATCCTCTTCAAGAAAGCCAATGACCTCCTCGCCGCCAGCCCAGCCACCGGAATACTGGCCGCGTGCCGTGTGCTTGCCCAGATCCTTGGGCAGACGCACCGCAGAGAGCACCTTTTCCTTCTCGGCGCGCAGATCGCTCGCGTCAAAGGAGACAGGCTCTTCCATTGCGGTCAGGGCCAGCAGCTGGAGAAGGTGGTTCTGGATAACGTCTCGGGCGGCACCGATCCCGTCGTAGTAGCCGGCACGACCACCAACGCCCACGTCTTCCGCCATCGTGATCTGCACGTGGTCGACGTAGTTCGAGTTCCAGATGGGTTCGTAGAGTTGGTTGGCAAAACGCAGCGCCAGGATGTTCTGGACTGTCTCCTTGCCGAGGTAGTGGTCTATGCGGAACACGCTGTCCGGGGGAAACACCGACTCGACAACTGCGTTGAGCTCTCGCGCAGTCTTCAGGTCACTTCCGAAGGGCTTCTCGATAACGACCCGGCGCCACTTGCCGTCACGCTGCTCGGCCAGACCGGAATCGCGAAGGCGTTCGGTGACCTCGGGGAAGGACTTCGGCGGAATCGACAGGTAGAAGGCGTGGTTTCCCATTGTGCCGCGATCGCGATCCAGGGCCTCCAGGGTGTCCTTAAGCCGCTGGAACGCCTCGGCGTCATCGAACTCGCCCTGGACGAACCGGATGCCCTCGGCAAGTTGCTTCCAGACGTCCTCGTCGAACGGGGTGCGCGCATATTGCTTCACAGCGTCGTGAACGACCTGGGCGAAGTCTTGGTTCTCCCACTCCCGACGCGCGAAGCCCACCAGCGCGAAGCCCGGAGGCAACAGCCCACGGTTTGCCAGGTCATATACCGCCGGCATGAGCTTCTTGCGCGACAGGTCGCCCGTCACGCCGAAGATAATGAGCGCGCTCGGGCCGGCGATGCGGTTGAGGCGACGATCCGACGGCAACCGCAGGGGGTTAAAGTCGGCGGTGATGTCCACGGGGGGCATGCTGCTCCTTGGTACTGGGATCCGGCGCTAGTCGAGCGCGCGCACGACCACGGGCAATGCCGCGTTCGGATTCGTAAGGGTAAGGCTCAGCACTGGGCGGCCGTGATCAGCAAGCACGCTCGCGTCACCATCAGCCTGCGCGCGGATGAGCTGCCCGAAGGTGAATGGACGGTCAGGAATCTGAAGATCCACATCCTCGACGGTAGTGATCTGCAGGAACACGCCGACCGCGGGGCCGCCCTTGTGGAACTGGCCGGTCGAGTGCAGGAAGCGGGGACCCCAGCCGAAAGTGACTGGCCGTTTTGCGCGACGAGCTACTTCGTCGCGCAATCCTGCGAGTTCCGGATGAGCTACACGGTCGACGTATGCCTGGATCGACACATACCCGTCATCCGGCAACTGCGCCAGGAGTTCGGCGATCGCGCCGGCGAGGGTCGACTGCCCACCGACCACATTCTCGGTGCCGCGCACCTCGATGTCACCGTCGATGAACGCTGCGGGCTTGGGCTTCGAAGGGTTGTCAATGAGCGCACGGGTGGCGATCTTTGCCGACTCAACGTCAGGCTGGTCGAACGGGTTGATCCCGAGAATTCGACCGGCCACAACGGTGGCGTACTCCCAAACCAAGATCTGCCCGCCGAGGCTGCCGGCTATTTCGATTTCGCCGTCTGCGACCTCGCGGGTGTCATCCCAGTCGCCCACGAGTCGAACTATCTGCAGGTCGGCGAGATTCTCGGTGAGTTCGGGGGAGTGCGGATCGAGCACGACCGGCAGAATGCCCTTGCCGAGCTTGCCCGTCGATTCGGCAATGAGTTGCTCTGCCCAATCGCCGAAGCCGTGGATGTGCGTGCCGTCCGGCACGATTCCCAACTTGTCTTTGAGTGGCTTCGTTCCCGCCATCGCCGCTCCGAGGATCAGCCCAGGATTGTCCTCGCTATCAACAGCGAGCTCGAGCATGACGGCCTCGGCCTCGTCGAGGAGTTCGGTGAGGTCTACGCCCGCGAGTCCCGACGGCACAAGACCGAATGCGGTAAGCGCCGAGTACCGGCCGCCGACATTCGGGTCGGCGTTGAACACTCGGTACCCCGTGGCGCGAGCCGACACATCCAGAGGCGATCCTGGGTCGGTCACGACCACGATGCGCTCCAGCGGGTCAATTCCGGCATCGCTGAAGTACTTTTCGTAAATGCGCTTCTGGCTGTCCGTCTCGACGGTCGAACCCGACTTAGAAGAGATGACGATAGCGGATGTCGCAAGCCGATCGCCCAGCGCCGACAGCACCTGACCGGGGTCAGTGGAGTCGAGCACGGTGAGTTGCACACCGTAGGTCTTGGTGATGACCTCTGGCGCGAGCGAAGAACCACCCATGCCGCCCAGGACGATGTGGTTGACACCGGCCGCGCGCAGCTTGTCGCGCAGGTCAACGATGTCGTCGACCATCGGGCGGGAAATCGCGACTGCCTCGACCCAGCCGAGGCGCTTCGACGACTCATCTTCGGCATCCGGACCCCACAGGCTCGCGTCGCCGCCGGTGATGCGACTCGCGACGAGGTCACTCACCAATTGCGGAACTATCCGATCGACAGCTTCTGCCGCCGCACCGGAAACCGCGATCTTCACACTCACTTGGCCGCCTCGAGCGCCGCTGCGACTGTGTCAAGCAGTTCGTTCCAGGAAACGATGAATTTCTCGACGCCCTCCTTTTCGAGCAACGCCGTCACCTCGTCATAGGAGATACCCAGCGCCTCCAGCGCGTCGAGAGTTGCCTTAGCGCTGGCGTAGTTGCCTGTCACGTTGTCGCCAGTGATCACACCGTGGTCGAAGGTAGCTTCCAAAGTCTTCTCCGGCATGGTGTTGACAGTCTCACCGACGGCCAGCTCCGTTACGTAGAGCGTGTCAGGCAAAGCGGGGTCTTTCACACCTGTCGATGCCCAGAGTGGACGCTGCTTGTTCGCTCCCGCGGCAAGGAGCACCTTCGCCCGCTCTGACGCGAATGCCTGCTCGTAGACCTGGTAAGCAAGGCGCGCATTGGCGACACCGGCCTTGCTCTTCAGCTCGATCGCCTCGGGAGTGCCGAGTGCCACAAGTCGCTTGTCGATCTCGGTGTCAACCCGAGACACGAAGAAGGAGGCGACCGAGTGGATTGTCGAGATGTCGATGCCAGCGGCCTTCGCCTTCTCGAGGCCGGTCAGGTAAGCGTCGATTACCCCGCGGTGACGCTCAAGGCTGAAGATCAGCGTCACGTTGACGCTGATCCCAGCCCCAGTAACCTCGGCGATCGCTTCGAGCCCTTCGACCGTCGCCGGGATTTTGATCATCGCGTTGGCCTTGTCGACCTTTGCCCACAGCTCATGAGCCTGCTTGATGGTTCCCGCCGCGTCGTGCGCGAGCCCGGGCTCCACCTCGATCGAGACCCGGCCGTCTTGGCCACCTGAGGCGTCGTAAGTCGGACGGAAGATCTCGCTCGCGTTTGCGACATCCTGCGTCGTGATCTCGAATACCGCTTCAGTCACCGACTTGCCGGCCCTGGCCAACTCGGCGACTTGCGCGTCATAGGCCTCGCCCTTGGCAAGAGCCGTGGCGAAAATAGTCGGGTTCGTCGTGACGCCGACGACATTGCGGTCATCGATCAGCTTCTGCAGGCTGCCGGAGGCGATCCGATCGCGCGAGAGGTCGTCGAGCCAAATGCTGACTCCGAGGGCGGACAAGTCTTCGGTGGGGGTGCTCATTGTGCGGTTTCCTTTTCGTCTTACTTCGTGCCGGCAGCGGCCAGCGAGTCCTTTGCGGCGGCCACTGCGGCCTCCGTGGTGATTCCAAATTTCTGGAAGAGCGTCTTGTAGTCGGCGGATGCCCCGAAGTGCTCGATCGAGACACTGCGACCCGCATCCCCAACCCAGCTCTTCCAGGTGAGGTCGATGCCTGCCTCAATTGAGACGCGGGCCTTCACCGCGGCCGGAAGAACTGACTCGCGGTACGCAGCGTCTTGTTCCTCGAACCACTCGAGGCACGGCACAGAGACCACGCGGGCATTTATGCCGTCCGCTTTGAGCGCCTCGCGGGCATCCACAGCGAGCTGCACCTCAGAACCTGTCGCGATGAAGATCACGTCGGGCTTGCCGTTCGGCGCCTCGGCGAGAACGTACGCCCCCTTAGCGACGTACTTTGCTGAGGCGAACGTCTCACCGGATGCGACGTCGTCACCGCGCTCGAACACCGGGATGTTCTGGCGGGTCAGCGCGATGCCGGCCGGACCGTTGCGGCGCTCCAGCATCGTCTTCCACGCCCAAGCGGTCTCGTTTGCATCACCTGGGCGCACGATATCGAGCCCCGGGATTGCGCGCAGCGAAGCGAGCTGCTCGATCGGCTGGTGGGTGGGGCCGTCTTCACCGAGCGCCACGGAATCGTGCGTCCAGACGAAGATCGAGGGCGCCTTCATGAGCGCGGCAAGACGAACTGCCGGGCGCATGTAGTCGCTGAAGATCAGGAAAGTTCCGCCGAACGGCCGAGTGTTGCCGTGCAGGACTATGCCGTTGAGAATCGACCCCATTGCGTGCTCGCGGATGCCGAAGTGCAGCACGCGGCCGTACTCGTTTCCTGTCCACTCGTGAGTGGAATGCGTGCTCGGGATGAAGGATGCGGCGCCAGCGATGGTCGTGTTATTCGACTCCGCGAGGTCTGCCGACCCGCCCCAGAGTTCGGGAATGACCGGCCCGAGGGCGTCGAGCACCTTGCCGCTCGCCGCGCGAGTCGAGACATCCTTGCCGGCTTCGAACACCGGCAGGGCGGCCTCCACACCGTCGGGCAGGTCACCAGCGAGGATGCGGTCGAGCAGCGTCTTGCGCTCTGGGTTGGCAGCAGCCCACGCGTCGAACTGCGTGTTCCACTCAGCGTGGGCGGTCTTGCCCCGATCGAGTGCCTTGCGGGTGTGCTCGATCACCGCCGGCTCGACGTCGAAGGTCTTGTCGGGGTCGAAACCGAGCGTGCGCTTCGTTGCGGCGACCTCGTCGGCGCCCAGCGCCGATCCGTGGATCTTGCCGGAATTCTGCTTGTGTGGCGCCGGCCAGCCGATGATCGTGCGCAGAATGATCAGCGAAGGCTTGTCGATTACGCCCTGTGCCGCCTCGATCGCGTCGTTGAGGGCCGCGACATCTTCCTGGTAGACCCCAGTCTTTTTCCAGTCAACAACCTGCACATGCCAGTGGTACGCCTCGTAGCGCGCCTTGACATCTTCGGTAAAGGCGATGTTTGTGTCGTCTTCGATTGAGATCTGGTTGGAGTCGTAGATGGCAATCAGGTTGCCGAGCTGCTGGTGGCCTGCGAGCGATGATGCCTCGCTCGTTACGCCTTCCTGCATGTCACCGTCGCCGGCGATCACATAGACGAAATGATCAAACGGGCTGGTGCCAGCGGCGGCATCCGGGTCAAACAATCCACGCTCGTAGCGCGAAGCGTAAGCAAACCCGACGGAACTGGCGATGCCCTGGCCGAGCGGGCCGGTGGTGATCTCGACACCATCGGTGTGCCCGTACTCGGGATGACCGGGGGTCTTCGAGCCCCACGTGCGCAACGCCTTGAGGTCGTCGAGTTCGAGACCGTAGCCGCCGTAGTAGAGCTGGATGTACTGGGTGAGCGAGCTATGCCCTACCGAGAGGATGAAGCGGTCGCGACCGATCCACTCATTGTCAGCGGGATCGCGGCGCATAACCTTCTGGAAAAGCAGGTATGCCGCGGGCGCGAGACTCATGGCGGTGCCAGGGTGCCCGTTTCCGACCTTCTCGACGGCGTCGATCGCGAGGATCCTCGCGGTGTCTACTGCCTTGTCATCAATGGGTTCCCATTGGAGAGCTGCCACGAGTGTTGGACCCTTCTGCAGGCGGCACAGCACGGGGGCTGAGCCGTATCGATGGTAAACCCGCGGTACAACGACACGCAGTCACCACAGCACGCGAAACACTTCGTAGGGTTTCTTGGGGAGAGAGCGAATCATCGGCCAGCAGGCCATTCAAGTATAGAGAACCCGCGTCTTGCCGCGGGGACCTACTCCGTGGGGTGTACGCGGGCTACCATGTGCCCTCGCTTAGAATCGAAACTATGGATGTCGCAGTCGAGCCCCGCACCCAGAGGGAGCGAATCGGCATCATCCGCAAAGTGAGGGCGTTCGTCGCTCTGACAAAGCCGCGGGTGATCGAACTGCTGCTGGTGACCACGATCCCCGTGATGTTCCTTGCGGCACGCGGCATTCCGAATCTTTGGCTGGTGCTCGCCACTTTGGTCGGTGGCACGCTCAGCGCAAGCTCGGCAAATGCCTTCAACTGTTATATCGATCGCGACATCGACCGCATCATGGATCGAACGAAGAAGCGTCCACTGGTTACGGGGGAGTTGCGCGATGGCGAGGCGCTGATCTTCGCCTGGGTCACGGGCGTGGCTTCGGTGCTCTGGCTCGGGTTCGTCGTCAACTGGCTGTCTGCTGCACTGTCATTGGCGGCAATCCTGTTCTATGTGTTCGTCTACACGCTTCTGCTGAAACGACGCACCCCCCAGAACATCGTCTGGGGCGGTGCCGCAGGCTGCATGCCGGTGCTCATTGGATGGTCGGCAGTCACGAACTCGCTGGGCTGGTCTGCGCTCATCCTGTTCGGCATCGTCTTCCTCTGGACGCCGCCGCACTATTGGCCCCTGTCGATGAAGTACCGCGCTGACTACCAGTCGGTGAACGTGCCAATGCTCGCAGTGGTTCGTGGCCGCACCGTGGTGGGACTACAGGTGGTGCTCTACGCCTGGGCGACAGTTGCATGCTCGCTGCTGCTGATCCCGGTTGCCCACATGGGGCTTCTGTACACCGCCGCGGCGCTGCTCGGCGGTGGCTGGTTCATTGTCGAATCGCATGCCCTCTACTCGACGGCGATCCGACACGGCGACGTGCGGCCGATGCGCGTGTTCCACAGCTCCATCACCTACCTGACGCTCTTGTTCATCGCCATCGGGGTAGATCCGCTGCTGCCGTTTTAGCGTCTGGCTCGACCGACGCTACGGTTCCACAACGCTGACATGGGCTTCATCGCGCGTCGCGAGGAGCACCGCAGTGACGGCCGAAACGAGACATCCGGCGAGCACCATGTGGATTCCGACGAGCACCTCGGGCAGGCCCAACCGCGCCTGTGTAATACCCACGGTGACCTGCACGAGCTCAATAGCGAGCAACCCGATCACGAACGGACGAACCCTGCGCACCCGCTGCACGAGCACACCGACGAGGATTGCAATCGTCAAGGTCACGAGCGCGTAGGCGGGCCAGGAGTGCACATGCTGAAGCAGCTGCGGATCGAGCCCGTTGCGTGGCGCAGGTTTGCTGGGGTTTGAGTTGTCGCCAGCATGCGGCCCCGATCCCGTCGTAAGGATGCCGAATACAACAGTCACGGCGGCGAAACCCGCTACTGCCCAGGCAAGTCCGCCCAACCACACCCCAACGCGAGCTGGCCTGTTCAGTTTTCTCGACTGCATCTCTGCACTCCCCAGGGTGTATGGATGTACGTATAGCGTAGTCGCCTCTACAACGCTTCGACGTTATCCGCGGTCAGCCCCGCCGCGA
>JBDUDZ010000096.1:0-8808 GCA_040002635.1 Rhodoglobus sp. | reverse complement strand
GCCCTACATCGTCGACTTCGTGAACGTCTCCACCGTCGGGCTCGAGTCCTCGCCAGTGGCGGATGCCCTTGCCGGCCTGCGCGCCAACGAAGCCCGCTACTACAGCAACAAGTACGACCACGTCTTCACTGTCTCCACAGTCACCGAAGAGCCGGAGACCCTGGCCTGGATCACCCGCATCCTCAAGGATGACCGCGACCTCGTCATTGCCTCCCGCCCACTCGAAGTGACCGCATTCGAGGTCGACGGCATGCGCATGGCCTACGTCTTCTACGAATCCGGGCTCTCGATCAACGTGATGTACACGATCGCTGACGGCGGCAAGCGAGCGGTCGGCCTGAAGCTCTCGGACGGCATGGAGGTGCCGGACGAGCTGGCGGAGCGCTTCAAGTTCGCGCGGCAGAAGTCGAAGCTCGCCGGAACCATCCGCGGCTCCTACTTCGTGATCAAGGGCGAATACTGACCCGCCCCACCCGAGCTACGGCGTAGCCGACGGGTCCGGCGCCGGAGCGTCAGTGTTCAGCGTGAACCCGCACTGCTTCGCTTCCTGATCGACCTGCTTCGTCAGGCGGGGCTTACCTGCGGCGTGAGCTTCGGCAACGGTTCCCGAGTAGATCTGGTTGTCCTTAGAAGTCAGGTTGACCGCCGAGGCGTCTTGGCAGAGGTGGAAGACAGTGCCCGACTTCGTCCAGTAGACGAGATCCTGGCCGGTGTACTGCTCCACCAGCGAGCTCTCCTGCGTGTACTGCTCGGTCGACGGCGGGTTGATCGACGTGCCGAAGTAGCCGGCAACGAGCAGCAGCACGATGCCGATGGCGCCCGTGATGCCCTTCTGCTGGCCGCTCATGTTCTTGTTGGTGAAGATCAGCACGATCAGCGGCACAAAGGCGAGCGCGGTGATGATTGCACCCAGCTGGTTCTGAACGAAGAACCGCACCGGCTCTGATTTGGAGGCCGGGTCAAGTCGGTTTGACTGCTTCCAGAGCAGTGAGCCACCGATCGCCAGCGCAGCTATCGCGACGAGCAGGATGATCAGCAGGACGAAGTTGACCGGGTTCTGCTTAAGAACGTAGAAAATCGCGAAGGCTTCAGTGCCGATGGCGAGAAGCCAGAGCAGGGCCGCGATGAGGCGGAACGTTGTTGCCTTGCTTTTAGCCTCGGGTGTCGGCTTCCACGTGTTGCCGTTCGCCGCCTCATCTGCGCGAGACGCTGCGGTCTCCTCGACGTGAACGACCTTCTTGCCGCTCTTCGACGTCTCAGCCATGGTGATCCTCCGGTATATGGGTCAGTGCTGGCACCGAGCATAGTGGAGCGGAACAACCTCGCGGGCAAGTGTCTTCAGCGCTCGCGCCTGGCCCGGCGGGCGATGGCCCGTGCGTCGATGCCGAGCTGCCGGATATTGCCAGACAGCGGGTTCGAATAGCCGAGGAAGTAGAGCCCCGGCAACTCCGGCAGTTGCTGTGCCGCATTGATCTTTGGTCGACCTTTCGGGCCGAGCACGCCCAGCTTCCCGACGAGATCATCGAGCCCACGCTGGAAGCCGGTGGCGACGACCACGGCATTCGGGGTGACGCGGCTGCCGTCGGCCAGCACCACCGCATCCGGCTCGAATCTGACGACAGCGGCAACGACTGTCACGGTGCCGGCGCGCAGGGCATCGATGAGCCCGACGTCGATCGTGGGTGTCACGTCATCCCGAACCATTTGCGTGACGATGCCGCGGGGCGCCTTCGGCATTCCGAACTTCGTCAGGTTTCCCACAGATAGCTTTTGCACCCAGCCCGAGATCACGTCTCGCGCGCCGATGGGCAGCGGCTGGATCGACAGCACGAGGTACTGCGAAGGTATGCCGGCCACCTGCCGCCGCACGATGTTGGGTGCAGTACGCACAGCGAGCTGCACAGAGGCACCGGATGACGCGAGGTCGGCCGCGATCTCTGCGCCGCTGTTGCCCGGCCCCACCACGAGCACACTCTTCGCCCCGAGTTCGGCCGGATTCTTGTAGGTGCTCGAGTGGATGACGCGCCCCGAGTACTTGGCCAGCCCCGGCCAATCCGGCAGCTTCGCCGTGTGGTTGTACCCGGTCGCGATCACCAACAGCGGCGCAGTGATTGCCCCGGAGCTCGTCTCAACCGTCCATCCGCCGTCGGCTCGGGTCACCGCAGTCGCCGTCACGCCCAGGCGCACGTCTAGCTTGTGATGGGCCGCGTAGTCAGCGAGGTAGCCGAGGAAGTTGTCGCGGGCGACCCAGAGGCCGTTACTGCGCGGAATCTTCAGGCCCGGCAGCGAGCTGAGCCCGCGGGAGGTGTGCAGGTGCAGCCGGTCGTAGTGCTTCGACCAACTGGAACCGACTCGCTCTGCTTTATCGAGAACAACAACACCGAATCCGGCCCGCATGAGCTCGGCGGCGGCCGCAAGACCGCCCGGTTCGGCGCCGAGCACCACCGCATCCGCTCGTGGTGGGACTGTCGTTGTCATAGCGATCGCTCCTTCGCGGGTCTGGCTTCATGTTAGCTATGGTCGGTGGGTGGAGTACTTCATCGCGATCTGTGGATTCATCGGCGCGTGGTTTCTCGTTGCCGGTCCGCTGCTGCAGGCGGTTCTCGAACTGCAGGAACAAGAATTCGATCGCGAGAAGTTCGAAACGGCTGCCTCGTCGGTCGCGAAGCCCGCGAAGGTCTCAGCACGATGGTGGTTGCTGCCGCCCGTGGCCTGGTACCGGAACCGCAAATCGCAGCGTGCCTACCAGAACGCGATTTTGGACGCGTTGCCTGCCGACCAGCGTGCCGCAGCTGTCGGGTTCACCAACAAGGCGACCGGCTGGTTCATCGTGGCCGGCGGAGCGTTCCTGCTCGCAACAAAGGAGACCTGGGAGCTCGTCGAGACCTTTGAACTGCACGTCGCGATCTTCTGGGTTCTGCTCGTTGTCGCGTTCGTCCTGTCTGTCGCGAATGCGGCGGTCCGAATGCTGCGGACAAACAAAGTGCTGGGCATCGAGAGACCCAAAGGCAAGCGCGGTAAGGGGCACGGGTCGAACGGCGCAGGCGACGAGACCGACGACGAGCCCGGCGACAAGACTGGCGACGAGACTGGCGACAAGTCCGGCGAGTAGCTATCGGTTGCTAGGCTTGCCGCACAACAAAACATCGGGCCGCAATACGATGCGGGAGAGCCGGTACTGCTGCGCACGTTGGTGCGCGACATCCGGCACCGAAGGAGCAAGCCTCCCCGCCAATCTCTCAGGTACACGTACCGCATCGACTGGCCACTCTGGAAAGTGCTCGGGCGACCGGGCCGCCGTCGGTGAAAGCGCACTGCCCTGTGCGTGAAACTCTCAGGCCCAATTACAGAGGGGGAGTTCCACCGCAGCCCACGCGCCAGGAGAACTCCGTGACCGATCCCGCCCGATACTCGCCCCTGCACGACATCCACGTCGCTGCTGGCGCAAGCTTCACCGACTTCGCGGGCTGGCAGATGCCGGTGCGCTACACCTCAGACCTCGCGGAGCATCATGCGGTGCGCACGGCGGCAGGCATCTTCGACCTCTCGCACATGGCAGAGATTTTGGTGTTGGGGCCGCAGGCGGCCGACGCCCTCGACTACGCCCTCGCCGGCAAGCTCTCTGCCATAGCGATCGGTCAGGCGAAGTACAGCCTGCTGCTCTCGCCCGAAGGCGGAATTATTGACGACCTCGTCGTTTACCGCACCGGTGACGATCGGTTCCTCGTCGTCGCCAACGCCTCAAACCGCTCGGTGGTCGCGCGCGAGCTCCTCGAGCGCACAGTCTCCTTCGACTGCGACGTGTTCGATGAGAGCGATGACATCGCCCTCATCGCTGTGCAGGGGCCGAAGTCGTTCGAGATCCTGAGCCAGGTCGTTGGCATCGATGCCCCCGGGCTTGGCGACCTCAAGTATTACTGGTCGATCCCCGGCCACTTCTTCGAGCACGAGATGCTCGTCGCCCGCACCGGGTACACCGGCGAAGACGGCTACGAGCTGTATGTCGCCCCGGATGTCGCGGCTACCCTTTGGGCCGCCATCACCGATACGGGTGCCGGCAGCGGCCTGGTACCGGCCGGCCTCGCCAGCCGCGACACCCTTCGCCTCGAAGCGGGGATGCCGCTCTACGGCCACGAGCTTGGGCTCGGCACTTTCCCGGTGCAGGCGGGTCTCGGCCGCGTCCCCAACCTCACCAAAGAGTTCATCGGTCGCACCGCGTTAGAGGCGGGCCCGTCGGCGGGCGCACGGGTGCTCGTCGGGCTGCAGGCCGAAGGTAAGCGCGCCGGCCGTGCCGACTACCCAGTTCTCGATGGCGACACCGAGGTGGGCGTGATCACCAGCGGGGCCCTGTCTCCGACGCTGGGCTATCCGATCGCGATGGCCTACGTAGATGTTGCGGTGAGCGGCATCGGCACCGAGCTGCAGGTTGATGTGCGCGGGTCGCGGGTTGCGGCATCCGTTGTTCAGTTGCCCTTCTATAAGAAAGAGAATCATGGCTGAGATCAAAGACCTCAAATACACTGCCGAGCACGAGTGGGTGCTCGTCGAGGGTTCAATCGCGACGGTAGGAATTACCGCCTACGCGGCCGAGAAGCTCGGCGACATCGTCTTCGTCGAACTGCCGAAGGTTGGCTCGGCCGTGGCAGAGGGCAAAGTTGTGGGTGAGATCGAGTCGACAAAGTCGGTCGGCGAATTGTTCGCGCCGGTCAATGGCACGGTGGTCGAATCCAACGACGCTGTCGCGGCGACGCCCGAGCTCGTGAACAGCGATCCGTTCGGTGCCGGCTGGCTCATCAAGGTCGAATTCGTCGAGCTGCCCGAGCTGCTCGACTTCGACGCGTACACAGCACTGACCGGAGAGTAAGTGTCTATCAACGAGCTCTTCGCTGACCGCCACATTGGCACGGATGCCGGGGCCCAGGCCACCATGCTCGCCGCGGTGGGATACCCCTCCGTCGAGGCGCTCGTGGATGCCGCAGTCCCGCCGTCGATCCACGTACAGCCGCTGCTCACGTCGTCGATCCCGGCGGCAGCAACTGAGCGGGAGGCCATTGCCGAACTGCGCGGCTTTGCCCGGCGCAATACCGTCCGGCGCTCGGCGATAGGGCTCGGCTACTACGACACGATCACCCCGGCGGTCATCAAGCGCAATGTGCTCGAGAACCCGAGCTGGTACACGGCGTACACGCCCTACCAGCCCGAGATCTCGCAGGGCCGTCTCGAGGCCCTCATCAACTTCCAGACAATGATCTGCGACCTCACCGGCATGACCACCGCAAACGCGTCGATGCTCGACGAGGGCACAGCAGTCGTCGAAGGCATGATGCTCGCGCGTCGCGCCTCAGATTCGACCTCCGCAGTTTTTCTTGTCGATGCTGACGCCTTGCCGCAGACCAAGGCGCTGCTTGCCAATCGGGCCTCTGCGGTCGGAATCACTGTGCACGAGACAGCGTTCGAGCTCGATGCGCTGCCCGCAGACCTCGACGCTTTCGGCGCCTTCATCCAGTACCCGGGTGCCTCCGGTCGGGTCTGGGATCCGTCCGCTGTCATCGCGGCCGTCAAAGGCCAGGGCGGCCTCGTTGTCGTCGCTGCCGACCTCCTCGCGCTCACCCTCCTGAAGTCGCCAGGTGATCTGGGGGCGGATGTCGCGGTCGGCACCTCACAGCGCTTCGGCGTGCCGATGGGCTTCGGTGGTCCCCATGCCGGCTACATGGCGGTGCGGGCCGGGCTCGAACGTCAGCTGCCCGGCCGCCTCGTGGGAGTGTCGCAGGATGCCGCCGGCCACCCCGCCTACCGGCTGTCGTTGCAGGCGCGCGAGCAGCACATCCGCCGCGAGAAGGCCACGTCGAACATCTGCACCGCCCAGGTGCTGCTCGCGGTCATGGCGTCGATGTACGCGGTCTACCACGGGCCCGGCGGACTGAAGCGGATCGCGCAGCGCGTCAACGAGACAGCCCGGCTGTTCGCCCGCCGGGTCGGGGTCGAAGGTCACTTCTTCGACACGGTCGTCGTGCCGGTTCCCGGGCGCGCCGCGTCGATTGTCGCGGCCGCCGTCGAGCGCAACATCAACCTGCACCTCATCGATGCCGACACCGTGAGCGTCAGTTTCGACGAGACCAGTGCCGACGGCTCCCTCGATGCCGACCTGGATGCCGTCTTCGGTGTCGAGGTTGCCGACAGCACGGTCGTCGAGGGCCAGTCCTGGCCGGATGCCCTGCGCCGCGAGAGCGACTATCTGACGCATCCGGTATTCAACACGCACCGCTCGGAGACGAGCATGATGCGCTACCTCAAGTACCTCGCCGATAAGGACTACGCGCTCGACCGCGGCATGATTCCGCTCGGGTCGTGCACGATGAAACTCAACGCGGCGACCGAGATGGAGTCGGTGACCTGGCCGGAGTTCGCGGGCATCCACCCATTCGCGCCGGAGGCAGACGTGCTCGGCTACCTCGACCTCATCGAGCAGCTGCAGGGCTGGCTCGCCGAGGTCACCGGCTATGATTCGGTCTCGCTGCAGCCGAACGCCGGCAGCCAGGGCGAGCTCGCGGGGCTGCTCGCGATCCGCGGCTACCACCTGGCCAACGGCGATGCGCAGCGGACGGTGTGCCTCATCCCGTCGAGCGCCCACGGCACCAACGCCGCGAGTGCGGTTCTCGCCGGCATGAAGGTCGTGGTCGTGGCGACGAACGAGCTTGGCAACGTCGACCTCGACGATCTGCGGGCCAAGATCGCGGTGCATGCTTCCCAGCTGGCCGCCCTGATGATCACCTACCCGTCGACGCACGGAGTCTACGAGCACGAGGTGAAGGCGATCACGCAGGCCGTGCACGACGCCGGCGGCCAGGTTTACGTCGACGGCGCGAACCTCAACGCACTACTCGGCTACGCCCGGTTCGGCGACTTCGGGGGAGACGTCAGTCACCTCAACCTGCACAAGACGTTCTGCATCCCGCACGGCGGCGGCGGCCCGGGTGTCGGTCCGGTGGCGGCCAAGGCGCATCTCGCGCCGTACCTGCCCGGGCATCCGATGCAGCAGCGCGAGCTGATCGACAGGGGTGGAGTCGCGCTGCCGGCGCACGCGAATATTGTGAGCGCTGCGCCGTACGGCAGCCCGAGCATCCTGCCGATCTCCTGGTCCTACGTGCGCATGATGGGTGCCGACGGCCTCAAGGCGGCGACGGGTGCCGCGGTGCTCGCCGCCAACTACGTCGCGGTCCGGCTGCGCGACCACTACCCGGTGCTCTATGCGGGCGACAACGGCCTGGTCGCCCACGAGTGCATCCTCGACCTGCGGCCGCTCAAGGAAGCGACGGGCATCGACAACAACGATGTGGCGAAGCGGCTCGTCGACTACGGCTTCCACGCGCCGACGATGTCGTTTCCCGTGGCTGGCACGCTCATGGTCGAGCCCACCGAGTCAGAAGATCTCGCCGAGATCGACAGGTTCATCGACGCGATGATCGCCATCAAGGGCGAAGCGGATGCCGTCGCTGCCGGCACCTGGCCTGCAGACGACAACCCGCTCATCCATGCCCCGCACACGGCGCAATCCGTCATCGCGCCGTCGACCAGCAGTGGGGAATGGGAGCACGCGTACTCCCGCGAGCAGGCGGTCTACCCGTTGCGGTCGCTCATCCGCGGCAAGTACTGGCCGCCGGTGCGGCGCATCGACAATGCCTACGGCGACCGCAACCTCGTGTGCGCCTGCCCGCCGGTGGAGGCCTTCGCCGACTGACCCTGTCTCTTTCGCTCCTTTTTCAGGATGAGGCGGACTGCGTGTGGAATAACCACACGCACCTCTCCTCATCCTGAAAAGCGAGCGAGGAACGACTCACATATCCGGCGACGGCTGAGGAGAGATCTGCGAGCCGCGGGATCGTGGACGCATGCCATCGATACTCGAGACCTTGCGCGCCAACGACGGAGTTGCGCATCGCGCCCAACTCCTCGCGGCCGGCGCTACCCCGTATGCCATCGGTGCGGCGCGGCACTCAGGCGAGATCCTGCGGGTGCGCCGCGCCTGGTACGCGGAGCCCAACGCCGATCCGGATGTCGTCAAGGCTGTTCGCGTCGGCGGCACCGTGAGTTGCCGCTCGGCTTTGGCGCGCGCCGGGGTCTGGGTGGTTGACGACGCGAAAGTGCATCTTTCAGTTCCCAGAAACGCCGCCCGCCTCCGATCAGCTGGCAGCGCGAGGGTAACGTTTGCGCGCGATCCGGCTGGCGCGACTGTCCACTGGTCGCAAAGCGCCGGGGAGGTCAGGCGCTCGGTTGATCCCGTGCCGCTGGCGCTCGCCCACTACTCGACGTGCCAGCCGCCGGAATTGGCTCTGGTGGCGATCGATTGCTGCCTCAATCGCGGGCTGGTGACACGATCGCAGTTGGGTTGCGAGTTCGAGGGGCTGCCCGCGAGTTCGCGGCGCCTCGTCGGGCTGGCGGACGCGTCTAGCCAGTCGGGCTTGGAGACGCTCGCTCGGTACCGGCTGCGCGGACTCGGCATCCGGGTGCGCACTCAGGTGCAGATCCCGTCGGTGGGGCGGGTGGACGTGATGATCGGGCAGCGCTTGGTTCTCGAACTCGATGGCTACGGATTCCACGCCACGGGCGAGTTCTTCGAGAGCGACCGCAGGCGTGATCTTGCACTCCACGAACTCGGCTACCGGGTGCTACGCCTCAGCTACCGCCAGGTGATGTCCCAGTGGTCGGATGCGGAGCGCGTCATCCTCGCCCTGGTTCGCCGTCGCGAGCACGAGTGGCCCCGCCGCGGTCGTTTTTCAGGATGAGCCGGGACGCGTGTGGAATAACCAC
>JBDUDZ010000095.1:0-8826 GCA_040002635.1 Rhodoglobus sp. | reverse complement strand
TGCTACTGAGCCGCGACTTTGTCGCGAGGTGCTACTGAGCCGCGACTTTGTCGCGAGGTGCTACTGAGCCGCGACTTTGTCGCGGACTTGCCGCTTGGCGCGGCCGAGTAGCGCGCTCATCCCACGGATGCGCAGCGGGCTGACTGCCTCGGTGAGACCGATGGTTTGCGGGTAATCGTCTGGCACAGCCAAAACCTGCTCGACGGTCAGGCCGGCGAGACCTTGCACGAGTATCGACGCGAAGCCGCGGGTGGTCGGCGCTTCCTTGGGGGCGATAGCGAACAGGTGCACAACCCGATCGTCATCCACTTCGGTGAAAATGAAGACTGGTGACTGGCACTCTTCGACTCGCTCGAATAGGTCAGGGTGTTCGCGGTAGCGCTCCGGCAATTCCGGTAGTTCGTTCGAGAACTCCAGCAGTAACTGGAGACGCTCCCGTACCTCGAGCCCAAGAAAATCCTCGCGGATCTGAGCTAGCTGTTCCGGGAGCGCCTCATCAATCACTGGCGAAGTCTACTTTGCGGGAACGGCGCCGGCCTCGGCACCCTTGACGATCGGGACACGCACGCTGGAACCCCACTCCGTCCAGGATCCGTCATAGTTGCGCACACCTTCGAAACCGAGCAGGTGGGTCAGCACGAACCACGTGTGGCTCGAACGCTCACCGATGCGGCAGTACGCCACGATGTCGTCGCCATCTTTGAGGCCCGCGCCGTCGCGGTACAGGGCGTTGAGTTCGGGAGTGCGGCGGAAGGTTCCGTCTTCGGCCACTGATTTCGCCCACGGCACGCTCTGTGCGCTCGGGATGTGGCCGGCACGAAGTGCGCCCTCTTCCGGGTATGCCGGCATCGTGGTGCGCTCGCCGTTGTACTCCTCGGGAGAGCGAACATCGATGAGGGGGTTGCCGAAGTGGGCAAGCACGTCATCCTTGTAGGCGCGAATCTTCGAGTCGTCGCGCTCGACCACCGGATAGTCGACTGCCGTCGCCGATTCTGCGTCGGTCGTGTAGGCGCGACCGTCTGATTCCCACTTCGCGCGTCCGCCATCGAGGAGGCGAACATCTTCGTGGCCAAAGAGGGTGAAGACCCAGAGGGCGTAAGCCGCCCACCAGTTGTTCTTGTCGCCGTAGATCACGACTGTCGTGTCGCGGCTGATGCCTTTCGAGCCGAGGAGCTTGGCGAATGCTTCGCTCGAGACGTAGTCGCGCACCACAGGATCGTTGAGGTCGGTGTGCCAGTCGATCTTGACGGCCCCTTCGATGTGGCCGGTCTCGTAGAGCAACACGTCTTCGTCGGACTCGACGACGACGAGCCCTGGGGTACCCAAGTGAGCTTCAAGCCAGTCGCCCGAGACCAGGCGGTCGGGGTGCGCGTAGTCCGCGAACTGTGCAGCTGAATCGACCTCGACGGCCATGAATACCTCCGGTGTATGGGTGGGCGAGAGACGCCGCACGATCGGGCTAGGCTGGAAAAAATCCCTAAGACGAATCTACGCCGAGAGCGCCTGACAGCACTTGGCGCGCGTGGTTTTGTCGTAAGACTTCGACACAAACCGAGGCAGAATCATGAGTGCCGAAGCCACAGCTTCCCCCGGTCACCTGCTCGACCGCAGTCCGTCGATCACCGGTGCGGAGATAGTCGCCCACCTTGTGCCACCACGCCAGTTTGCGACAGCCACGCTGGATTCCTACCGGCCAGACCGCGACTACCCGTCCCAGGGCGCGGCCCTGGCGGCGATCCGCAACTTCGTCGCAGGCTGGCAGTCTGGTGGCGGGATCTTCCGCAGGAAGGCGACGCCCGAATTCCCCGGCATCTATCTCGACGGCGGCTTTGGGGTGGGTAAGACGCACCTGCTGGCAGCGCTCTGGCACCTCGCGCCGGGCCGAAAGTACTTCGGCACTTTCATCGAGTACACGGCGCTGGTCGGAGCGCTGGGTTATGCCCCCGCTGTGCAGTTGCTTAAGGGTGCGTCACTTATCTGCATCGATGAGTTTGAACTCGACGATCCGGGCGACACCCGGCTGATGTCGCGCCTGCTGTCAGACCTTGTTGCCGCGGGCTCGCGCGTGGCCGCGACATCCAACACACCTCCCAATGCGCTGGGGGAGGGGCGGTTCGCCGCCCAGGATTTCATGCGCGAGATCGATTCCCTGGCCGCCAAGTTCGAGACGATCCGTATTGACGGGCTTGACTACCGGCGTCGCGATGTCGAAGCGCACACCACGACTGTCGAGGATGTCGCGGCCGCCCTCAGCCGGATACCCGGCGCAACCACCATCGACGCCTTCGATGAGGTGCTGCATCACCTCGGCACTGTGCATCCGTCCCGCTACGTCAAGCTCGTGGAGGGTCTCGACGCCATCGGGCTGACCGATGTGCATCCCTTCGCCAACCAGACGGATGCCCTGCGCTTCGTCGCGTTCGTCGATCGCCTCTACGACGCGCAGGTCGCGGTCGTCGCCAGCGGCACTTCTCTCGACTCAGTGTTCCCGGAGGAAATGCTTGCGGGGGGCTATAGCAAGAAATATTTGCGAGCAGTCTCGCGCCTCATCGCGCTCACGGACTAGCCGCGCCGATAGCTGCGGCTGCGTAGTGCGGTGAGCGAGCCACCGATGATCGCTGCGATGCCGGAGGCAACGAGCACAGCAAGGGTGACCTGGTTTACGAGATCTGGTTGTGACTCGAACGCGAGCTCATTCATCAAAAGCGACACGGTAAACCCGATACCGCCAAGCGCAGCGATTGCGACAATGTCGCTCGCTGGCATTCGCTGCGTTGCGGGATGTTGGGCAAACTGGGCCGCAATGAGGGCGCCTGCCGTGATACCCGCGATCTTGCCTAGCGGAAGTGCAACGATAACTGCCCAGAACGCCGGGCTCAGCTCACCGATGCTGGCTGCGGGGATCGGTACCAGCGCTGCGACAAAGGCGAACAGTGGCAGGATCGCCGCGTTCGACCAGGGTTCGATGGCTCGACGAGTTTTGGCAGCTGCGCCGTCGGCCATTACCAGGCCGAGCGCGACCCCGGCGATGGTCGGGTGGATGCCCGCGAGATACACCAGCACCCACGCTGTGATGCCGAGCAATACCAGTGCGACAACAACCCAGCGCGAGCGCACGACCCGGTAACTCAGCCAGCCAAACAGGCCGATGACGGGAACTGCCAGCAGCAGGGGCGCCGGAGACAGGTCAGTCGTAAAGAATGCCGCGATGATAATGATCGCGATGAGGTCGTCGATCACCGCCAGCGCGAGCAGCAGTGCGCGGAAGTTGGCAGGCAGGCCACGCCCGACGATAGCCAGCACGCCTAAGGCGAATGCAATATCGGTGGCTGTTGGGATGGGCCAGCCTCGGCTCAATTCGGCGCCCGGCGCGAGCACCAGGTAGATCAGCGCCGGGACGACAACACCGCCGATCGCGGCGATAGTCGGTACAAGCGCCTTGCGCGCGGTATCCAGCTCGCCGTGCTTGAGTTCATGGCGCAACTCGATGGCAGCGATGAAGAAGAAGACGGCAAGCAGGCCGTCTTTGATCCAGTGTGCTACCGAGAGGTCGAGCAAACCCCACCCAAGGCGCAGATTCACTACAGCGTTCGCCAGCGGTGCGGCCGCGCTGTTGGCAAACAGCAGGCCTAGAACCGCGGCGACGACGAGGAGGAGTGCGGCGAAACGTTCCGATCGGAGCACGCCCATCGCCCCATTCTACGAGGCCGCACTAGCGGGGGTGGGGTATCTCACGCTGTGCGGCTGTCGCATGCTCACTGCTGCCTTTGCATCTGGCCTGCCTCGGAGTTAGCCTCGGCTGGCATGAGCGACAAAGAGTTCGTGGGCCCGCCAGTTGACACAATTTCCGAACGGCACGAAGCGGGCGAGGTAAGTCGACGCGGCCTTTTGTTGCGACCTTTGGGCTATTTCGGAATCGCGATTGTGTGGTTTGTGCTGACCGTCGTCGTGTTGGCACTGCTCGCCGCTATCCCGTACGCAATCCTGCAGCAGGGTGATCTCGCGTCGTCACCGGGGGTAGCAAAGTTTAAAGACCCGGGTGAAGTCGTCGCTGCACTAATCGCGTTGCCGATAGTTGCTGTCATGTTCGGCGCTGTTATTTGCCTTCTACTCGTTGGTTCCTTCTCGCTCTTCATCCTGTCGTTGATTGCATTTTCGCGATCACTGAGGCCCTCGTTTGCCAAGGAACGACTGACAACCACCAGATGGACGAGCGAGGCAATCGGTCCGGTGCGCGCGGGTAACCTCCTGTCGGCCGCTGCAGGCAGCGGTGGGCCGCTCTCGGCATACCGCGAGGTACTCGACAAGCAGTCGCTTTCTCTCATCCCGGTGCGCCGCACGAAGTTCTCGGGGGCGGTGACTGCATTGATGTTCTTCGCGTTCGTTCCGTCCGGCGCAATAGTGCTCGCCAGCACAATTCTGGGCCTGGCCTATTTGGTAACAGTCGCGTGGGTGACCTGGCCGGTGACCGGGCCGACGGCCGTCGTTTGGGCGGTGGTCTCGACGGCACTGACGGTCGTGGGCGTCTGGCGTGTGCATCGTGCCTACCTTCGCAACGTAGCCAAGCAGTTTGCCCAGCCCACGGTCTGAACCCGTGGAATCGTGAACGAGGGTCGCCGAAACACGATGTTTACACTCGCTGGGTGTGCGTAACACCGCGGAAACACGCTGACACCCGCTGCGTAACCTCACGCATCCAAACTGTCCTCGTACCCGAGGCACGACTCTGATTGTGCGGACCAGACGGTGCAACCCTTCGCTGCAACAAAGAGAGGTACACAATGGATCAAGGCAATACCGGCTACGTCCTTCTGACAGCCGCGCTTGTTTTGCTCATGACCCCGGGTCTGGCGTTCTTCTACGGTGGACTCGTCAAGGCCAAGAGCGTTATCAGCATGATGATGATGAGCTTCGGCGCTATCGGGCTCATCGGCGTGCTGTGGGTCGTCTACGGATACGCGATCGCGTTCACCGGAGCAGGCACGAGCACTTACTTCGGGCTCGACGGAGTATGGGGCATCGACACGAGCGCGCTGCTGCTTCAGGGTCAGGTCGCAGTTCCTGATGGCGCGCTATTCCCGCCGCTGGCCTTCGTCGCCTTCCAGGCCACATTCGCGATCATCACGGTTGCTCTCATTTCGGGCGCGATCGCTGACCGCGCGAAGTTCGGCACCTGGATGATCTTCGCCGGCGTCTGGGCGACTCTCGTCTACTTCCCCGTCGCCAACTGGGTGTTCAACTTCACGGTCACCGACGGCAAGCTCACCGACGGCGGCTGGATCGTCTACGGGCTCAGCCAGACCCCGCTCGGCGTCGGCGTCATCGACTTTGCCGGTGGTACTGCCGTGCACATCGATGCTGGTGCCGCGGGTCTTGCGCTCGCACTGGTTCTCGGTCGTCGCGTTGGCTTCGCCAAGGGCATGAGTGTGCCGCATAACCCACCGTTCGTGCTTCTCGGTGCCGGTCTGCTCTGGTTCGGCTGGTTCGGCTTCAACGCTGGTTCTGAAGTTGCTGCCGACGGTGTAGCAGCTCTTGCCTTCATCAACACTCTGGTCGCCCCGGCCGCAGCCCTGCTGGCTTGGCTCGTCGTGGAGAAGATCAAGGATGGCAAGCCGACCTCAATCGGTGCTGCATCCGGCGCCGTGGCCGGCCTCGTCGCGATCACCCCGGCGTGTGCTGCGCTGACCCCGGGTTACGCGATCCTGCTCGGTATCGTCGCTGGTGTTGTCTGTGCTCTCGCGATCGACCTCAAGTTCAAGCTCGGCTTCGACGACTCCCTCGACGTGGTGGGCATCCACCTCATCGGCGGGCTCGTGGGAACCCTGTACCTGGGCTTCTTCGCCAATGGCACAGGACTGGTCTACAGCGGCCAGTTCAACCAGCTGGCTGTTCAGGCCATCGGCGCCTTCGCAGTAATGATCTACTCCTTCGTTGGAGCGTTCATTATTGGCTGGATCCTGGAGAAGACGATCGGATTCCGCATCAAGAACGAAGACGAGGTCGCCGGTATCGACCTGGTCGTGCATGGTGAAGAGGGCTACGTTCTGGCTGACGCCTAGTAGCCACAACACGCAGCCAAGGGGTGTCGCTCGAAAGAGCGGCACCCCTTACTGTTCTTGAGGAGGGGGCCGGTTGGGCGAGATAGTCGTTGTTGCTGCAGTCGCGGCGAACCTCGTTGTGCTGATCTCGCTCGCCGTCGTTGACTCGCGGATGCTGCCGGCCGCCCCCTGGCTGCGCTCTGGCATGCTGTCGCTCGCCTCGGCTGCCACGGGCACCATCGCCTGGCTCGCGCTGGCGCCGTTGATCGCGCCAGGGATCGCGGCATCCCTGTATTTGCCGATTGCTGCCCTCGCGGGCGTCGCGGCGTTCCTTGCAACACTTACCGTGCGCGGCCTCGGCGCCGGAACGCTTGTCACCCTGGGGTTCGGGCTGCTGTGGAGCGCACTGGTCTTCTTGCCTGCCGCGGTGCTCTCATTTTCGACGTTGCCCGGGCCATTCGGGCTCGAGCCTGTTGATCACGGAGGGTCACTCGCGGTCAACGTGGCGGGCGGGGCGGCGGCACTTGGCGTGCTGCTTGCTGCAGGCAGCAGCGGGGGCAGGCCGCGGTCGGCGACTGTCGACAGGTCGCTGGGAATTGTGGCCGTGGTAATCCTGTCACTGGGGTGGATTGGCTGGCTCGCTAGCGCAGAATTGGCGTTCGACCAGGTGACGGCGGGCGTAGTGCTGAACGGAATCGTCGGGGCGCTGGGTGGTGCCGCCGGATGGCTCATCGTGCAACGCATTCGGCACCAACTCACCACCCCGAGCGCGGTCGCCGCGGGAATCCTTGCCGGTCTGGTGTCGATCACCGCCGGAGCACCGCTATTCACGCCGGTGTCTGCAGCAGCTGCGGGGCTCATCTCCGGCGCTATAGCCTGCGCTTTCACGTTGAGCCGGTTGGCGGCGAGCCGTCGCAAACAATGGTTCATTGTGGGCTCGCACCTGGTTGCAGCAGCCGTCGGACTCTTTCTGCTCGGCCTGCTCGCCAGCGGCGTGGGTTTCACGTTCACGGGGCAACTGTCGCTCATCCAGAACCAAGTGCTTAGCGCCGCACTGGTCGCCGCCTATTCCACTGCCGTATCGTTCCTGCTGTGGTTGGTACTGAAGCGAGCCGTCGCGAAATCGCCAGTTCGGGCGGCAGAGGCACTATGAACGAGCCCGAACCGATTTCGGCGACTGCGCCTGACCTGAGGGGCACAGTGGTTGCGAGCCAGCGGTGGTCTCGCGTCACTTTCCTGCATTGGCGAGTGGCGTCAGCAACAGTGGCCCCGCTGCTCCCCGCCGGGGTGCGGCCCGATGTGCACGGCGCGTCGAGCTGGGTCGGTCTCATCGCGTTTGACCTCGACCGGGCAAAACTGGGAGGCAGCCCTGCAATCCCGCACTTCGGGCAATTTACCGAAGTGAATGTTCGGCTCTACGGCGTCGACGAGCGTGGTCGGCGTGGTGTCGTGTTCGTGTCGCTCGAGGCATCCCGGCTCGCTGCTGTTCTGGCCGCCCGAGCGAAGTTCTCGCTGCCCTACCGGTGGTCGCACACGTCGACCCGTGAGATCGGCGGAGCGCTGGAATACACGGCAGCCCGGCACTCGGGGCGTGGCGGTTCGAAGATCGTCGTTCGGCCGGGCACGAAGCGGGTCGTCGGTGACCCGACAGCAGACTTCCTGACCGCCCGCTGGGGCCTGTTTACGACTCGGGGACGGGAAACGGTGTTCCTTCCGACCCAGCACGAACCCTGGCCCCTGGTAGCCGCTGAACTCATCACGCTTGAAGATTCCCTGCTTGAAAAAGCCGGACTCAGCGGTGTGGCAACCAGGGAGCCCGACTCGGTTCTCTACAGCGCCGGGGTCACCGCGCAGTTCGGATCCGCAAAATAGCTGCGCTTATCCCCGCTGATCGGTCGGTTGGCCGAGAGCGCGACGGGCCAGCAGTGTTGCGCCGGCGACCGCAGCGGGCATGACGATCACCGCGCCGAGTGGAATGAGAAACAGCAGGTAGGTCGACACGCCAAAACCCCGCGTGAGTGCGCTACGCGAGCGCAGCGTGCGGCGGCGGTCGCGCAGGCCCACCCCGCGGGCCTCGAAGGCGAGCCCAGTCAATTCGATTGCGAGGTACCAACCGCCGACGAACGCGCCGATAACGGCGGCGAGGATTGTCCCGACGACGGGAATCAACCCGAGCAGGAAGATGCCGAGGCCGACGAGGAGGGTGGGCGCGAGCATCCAGAGACCGTCGCCGATGCCGCGCGCGGTGGAGCGCCAGAAGCCAGTGGACACCTCGGTTGGTATACCGCCGCTGCGCTGCTCGACGTGCCGCCAGATTCGCTCATAAAACGGCTGACCGACGATCAGGGTCACCGCAGTAAACGTGTTGATAACGATCAGCACGGCCACTGCCAGGAATGCGAGCCCCACAACGACGCGGATGCCCGTGTGCCAAGGTTCATCCCACGTGTTAGCGAACGGCGTGACTGCGGCCGCGATCGTCTCGAGGTTCACGCCGAGCGCGATGATGCCAACCGAAAACAGTGCAGCAACAATGAGGGCGGGAATCAGGCCGAGAATCATCAAACCGGGCGCAGTGCGCCACACCCCGAAACCGCGACCCAGCAGGCTCACGCCGGTGAAGAACTCCCGAACACGGCCCGGGCCGCCCGACTTCGCCTTGGCCATGAGCCAACGCTACTGAGGATTGAGTGGTGGGCGATACCGGACTCGAACCGATGACCTCTTCCGTGTGAAGGAAGCGCGCTACCAACTGCGCCAATCGCCCGCGGTGACGATTCTGCCACAG
>JBDUDZ010000094.1:0-8843 GCA_040002635.1 Rhodoglobus sp. | reverse complement strand
CGACCTACCCTGTCGGTATGGCCAGATCCCATCTCACTCTAGCCGCGCTCGCGACCTCGGCAGTGCCCGGCCTCGACATCGCCGCCACGACAGCGTTCGGTGCCGGACAGGGCAGCGATTTCGACTCAGCTATCCTCACCGGTCGCGACGGTCGGCACTGGATCATCCGCGCACCGCGCAATGCGAAGGCCGAAGCCGAACAGTCTGCCGACCTTGTGGCTTTGCGCGCACTCAGCGCCGGAGTGCGCACCCGCCTGCCGTTCTCGGTCTCAACGTTCGCCGGGCAGGTTCCGATCGACTCCACCCGCGCCATCGTGTACGAGTTCGTGTACGGCGGCAAGGTGCCGCTCGACTCCTACCCCGCGGGGCCGGATTCGTTAGCGGCATCCGTGGGCTCGTCGATCGCCGCGATCCATTCCCTGCCGACAAGCTTTGTGACCGACGCCGGGCTGCCGACCCTCACCGCGAGCGAGTGCCTGCGCTCGTGCGTGACGGTGATCGACCGCGCGGCGGCGACCGGGCTCATGCCAGCCGGCTTACTTAGCCGCTGGGAGCAGGCCGCCGAAGACGCAAAGCTCTGGCAGTTCCAGCCGACGGTGATCAACGGTGATCTTGGAGCCGACTCGTTCCTCAGCGCCGACGGCGTGGTTACCGGCGTGCTCGGCTGGCAAGATCTTCGGGTCGGCGACCCGGCGCGCGACCTGCGCTGGGTTCTCGGTTCACCCGTTACCGCCGTAATCGAGAGCGTGTTCGACTCGTACGCGCACATTCGTGGCACCGGCGACCGGCAGGTAAAACAGCGTGCGATGTTCTACGCCGAGCTCGAGGTAGCCAAATGGCTGTTGCACGGCACCGAGACTCGAAATACCGAGATCGTGGATGACGCCGTGCAGATGCTTACCGGGCTCGTCGACAACGTGCGCAACGACGTCATGAACCCGATCGGCGCCCAGACCATGTCCACGATGGCAGTCGACGAGGTCGAAGCATTCCTGGCACGGAGCGAACGCGCGGTGTGACAGCCTTAGCCCGCTCCGCTTGGGCCTAGCCCAGCGCGGCCCGCCAGCGGGTAAGCAGTTCCGCCTCGTCGTATACGTGATCGGGGCGGATGACGCGGTCGTCGCTCACAAAATAGAAGACAGCGTCGATGCGGTCGGGGTCGATCCCTTTCCACTTCGCGTAGGCCAGCCGATATAGCGCGAGCTGAAGTTGCTTGTCTTCGAGATCTTTCGCGTCTTTGGGTGCCTTGCCCGTCTTCCAGTCCACGATCTCGTAGCGGCCGTCGGAGCTCGCATACACCGCGTCGATCTTGCAAATGATTATGCGGCCGTCGAACGGCAGATGGATCTCGCGTTCAACATCAACAGGCTTGCGGCTCGCCCACTCGCTCGCCTCGAATGTCGCTTTCAGTTTCTGCAGCTGCTCTTCGTCGACGTAGTCGTCGGCGTCGGTCTCGGTGGGCAGGGCGTCGAGTTCTTCGGAGTCGCCACCGACTCCGTAGCGATCCTCAACCCAGGAGTGGAACAGGGTGCCGAGTTGAGTGGCGCGGTAAGGCTTCTCTGGCATCGGGCGGCGCAGGTCAGAGGCGACCGACTCGGGGTCAGTCACGTAATCCTTGAAGCGGGATGCCGGAACGCGCGCCGGCATAGCGACGGCTTCTCCGCTCGATAGTCGTCTTCGGCGCTCCTCGAGCAGCAGTTCGAGGTCACGACGCCATGGGCCCGCGATCGCAGGCTCGGCCGCGCGGACGGCCGCCGCGGCGGCCTCGACCGCGGGGCGACGGCGGCCAAGCGGATCGAGCGGCCAGCTGATGCGCTCAAGGTTGGGGCCGAGGGGGTTTTCGTCGTGACTGCTCGTCGTCGGCAGGGTGGGCACCACGCTGGCCGTCTCTAGTTCGAGCAAGAAGGGACTGGGCATCCGGGCTTTCGCCTGGGTCGCCCAGAACGAGCCGGTGAGCAGCAGGCGGTGACGGGCTCGGGTGACGGCGACATAGGCGAGCCTGCGCTCTTCGGCGCCGAGGTGGCGGCGCACCCGCTCGGTGAACTTCTTCTGCTCGTCGACGAGTTCTTTGCGGGTAGTGGCCTGCTGCCAGTCGAAGTGTGGCAGCTCAGCGGCATCCCCTCGGAACGACCAGGGCAGGATGCCGAATGACAACCACCCCTGGTATCCGCCCTCGACAGGCTTGCCAGGCAACTCCTCGTCGACGACGCGCGGCACCACAACCAGATCCCACTCGAGACCCTTTGCGCCGTGGATTGTCAGGATCTGCACGGTGCCCGGTTCGGGATCTTCTGGGCGCGGAGCCAGGTCTTCGCGCTGCTCAGCCTCACGCAACCAGGACAGGAAGCCGCCGAGCGTCGCAACGTCGTCGATGGCAAGGTAGCCGTCGAGCGCGTCGTAGAAGGCATCGATCGTGGCGGTGCCGAGTGCCCGGTAGTCGTTTGCGATGACCTCGATGTCGAGTTGCAACTCCTGCAGCACGAAGGCCACGAAGTCGGGCAGATCAAGGCCGACGCGCGAGCGCAGCTTCGCGAGTGTGCGAGCCGCGTCGCGCAGCCGCTCGATGCCGACCTCGCTGAAGTCGGAAAGGAACCCGTGGTCGGGCTTTGCTGTGCCGATGAAGTCGAGCGCGTCGACAATCGACCCGCCCTCCCCCTCTGCGACTGACTTGCGCAGCTGCTTCTTAATCTCGTCTTCGTAGGGTCGCTGCGCATAGTCGCGGTCGCGCAGGGTGGAGGCCAGGCGGTTGAGGGTGTGCAGGTCGTGCACGCCGACCCGCCAGCGCGATCCCGCCAGCAGTCGGATGAGCTCGAGACCGGCGGAAGGGTCGTGGACCACGGTAAGTGCGCTCACCAGGTCGGCGATCTCGGGCTCGGCCATGAGCCCACCGAGGCCCAGGATGTGGAACTTTACGTCGTGATTGCGCAGCGCCTCGAGGAAGAATCCCTGCGCCTTGCGCGTGCGGAACAGCATTGCGGCAGACGGCGGGGTGCCGGCAACCTTCAGCTGTTTCGCGAGCCAGGCGGCCGCGGAATCCGCCTCGTCGACCACCGTCTCGGTGAAGGAAACCTCGACGGGGGACGTGGTTGCGGACGGGCTTGGTTCAAGTTTTTCTACTGTGGCTGAGAGCGGGGCGACGAGCGTGTTAGCGGCGTCGAGAATGTGTGTGCCGTTGCGCCAGCTCGTTGACAGCACGAAACGGTCAAGGCCCGATCCGAATGCTGCAGGAAACTCGTCGAGGTTCGACGCGCTGGCACCACGCCAGCCGTAGATCGACTGGTTAGGGTCACCCACGGCCATGACCGGATGCCCGGAGAACAGTCGTGCCAGCAGCCGGGTCTGCACGACCGCGGTGTCTTGGTACTCGTCAAGCAGAACGACGCGGAACTTGTCTCGCTCGTCGTCAGCAACTGCGGGTTTCTTCTCCACGATCTGCAGCGCGAGCGCCACCTGGTCGGAGTACTCAACGAGCCCGCGGCGAAACTTTGCCAGGTCGTATTCTGCGGCGACGTCGAGCAGGGTGTCGAGCGCGCCCACGTTTTCGGCCCAGCCTTCGACCTGCGCGTAAGCTCCCGAGCCGCCGGCTGGGAGGTCGGCGATTCCTCGAAAGCGCTGCGCGAAGGCCCGCACCTCCGCCGGATCGGCCACGTTCTCGGCGATGCCCCTGGAGACGCCGAGCACGGCCTTCGTCACGGGGTCGAGGTTCTTCGACAGGTCGGCAAGCCGATCGTCGCGACTGCGGGTGACTGTCGAGCGGGCGAGCTGCCAGGCGGCGGCCTCGCCGAGGACGGCTCCGTCGCTCTCGCGCCCCAACACCACGGCGTTGTCACGGTAGAGGGTGTTTGCGTAGGAGTTGTAGGTGGCCACCGTCGGCGACTCGAAGGGGTCATAGTCGTCGCCGAGCATCCCGACGGCGGCAAGTTGAGCAATGCGTTCTCGGATGCGGGTGGCCAACTCCCCTGCCGCTTTCCGGGTGAAAGTCAGGCCCAGGATCTCGCTCGGGCGCACGAGGTCATTGGCAAGCAGCCAGAGCACGCGGTTGGCCATGGTCTCGGTCTTGCCGCTGCCGGCGCCCGCAACCACAAGGGCGGGCGAGAGCGGCGCCTCGATGACCGCGCGCTGCTGCGCCGTGGGTCGCGGACGACCAAGCGCGTCGGCTATCGCGTTCGCGTCGATGCCAGGTCTGTCAGTCACTCGACACCGCCCGAACGCGGTGCGCGCGCAACCGCGAGGTGTCGCCGTAACCGTAGGCGGGCAGTTCGAGCGTGCCCTCGAACTCAGCGGCGGCAATGAGAATTGCGGCCTGCCGAACCCGCTCGCGGAACGCCTCGAGCTGCTCGGCATCCAACTGCGCCTGTGTGCCCTCGCGATACTTGCGCCCGCCGATGCCCTCCTTCACGAACAACAGCTTGGCTCCGCCGCCGGAGTGCTCGCCCAGCTCGGCGAGCGCCTCATCGAGGATGCCCTCCGCATAGGCCAGCTGGTAGGCGGCAAGCTGCGGGTGCTCATCGAGCTTCGCCTGGCTGGTCACGGGTGTGCCGGTCTTCAGGTCGACGATCACGACGGAGCCATCGCTGCCGCGCTCTACCCTGTCGATCGAACCGCGGACCACCGCGTTGTCGACCTCGAGCACAAAGCGGCTCTCCGCGCCGACGAGGGTCTTGCCCGCCCGTTCGAAGTCTGTGAGGTATTCGGAGAGCGCTTCGGTGAACCGCTTCGCGATCCGCTTCTGCCGCTCGGCGAGCCAGGGCGCGTCGAAGAGCAGCTCGTTCCACCGCGACTCGATTACCTTCCAGAGCGCTTCGACGCTTGAATCTTCCGCTGTCTCCATCGCCGCGTGCACGATCGTGCCCACGTTGGCGAGCACCCCCGACTCCGATCCCGCGATCGTCTCGAGAAACCAGTCGAGAGGGCTGTCGACGAGTTTCTCGATGGCCGACGGAGACACCGGCACGGGCATGCCCTCGTAGAGCGGCACCGTGCTCGAAATGTCGATGAGCCCGTGCCAGTCGGCCGGGTCGGCGCCGGGCACGTGCTGCGCCGCGAGTGCCGCGAGGGATGCCGCGGCGGTCGCCACCCGGCCGCCCACGAGATCGCGGCGCAACCTGCCCACCAAACCCCGCAGCGACAGCGGGGTTCCACCCGCCGAGTCAAGGAGCACAGTTTCGCGAGACAGCAGCCCGAGAAACACGCTCGCGGCCTCGTCATCGTTGGCGACAGCCGCCACGACCAGCCGGCGCCGCGCCCGCGAGATGGCGAGTGCGAACATCCGCAGCTCGTCGCCCAGCACCTGACGGCGCTCATCGACCGCCGTGGAGTCGAGCCCGGTGACCGCGCGCACAAGCTGTTGCGGTGCGAGCAGCGAACCGCGCAGGCGCAGATTGGGCCACACGCCGTCTTGCAGGGCGGCGACCACCACAGTGTCGAACTCGAGACCAACGGTGCCGGACGCCGTGGTCACGAGCACCGCGTCGTCACTCGGCTGCGGCGAAAGGGTGTCTTCGGGAACTTCGGCGTCGAGCACGTTGTCAAGAAACGTGGTGGCCGCTGCGGCCGGCTGCCGCTCGACGAACCGCTTAGCGGCCGTGAACAGGGCGACGATGCCGTCGAGGTTGCGATTTGCTTCGGATGCGGTGATTCCCGAGCCGAGCGCCTGTTCGCGCCAACTGCGCGCGAGCCCGCTTCGCTCCCAGCCGAGCCAGAGCAGCTCTTCGATGCTGCCGTCGCTGAGCCGCAGCATCCCCAGGGTTTCGGCAAGGCGCTCGGCTACCCGGCCCACCCGGTGATCGATCGTGACAAGTCGGCCCGGCGATACGAGCGCGTCGACGAGCAAGTCGTCGGCGGCACGGGAGCCGCCGCCAGCGACCTCCTCGGCACGCAGCGCGAGCCGCAGCCGGCGCAACGCGAGCCGGTCGAGCCCGCCGAACGGGCCGAGCAGCAGCTCGGTCGCAAGCTCCGCATCCAGCGCAGTGCGGCCGATGCCAACATCTACGAGGGTAAGTAAAGCGCGCGCCGCGTGGTCATCGCGCAGGGCCGTGCCACCGGCCGAGGTTCGGGTGGGCACCTCTGCGAGCGCGAGAGATCGGGCAATCACCGGGATCTGCGCGCCGCTGCGCACGATCACCACCATGTTGCCCCAGCCGATGTCGTTCTCCAGGTGTTCCTGGCGCAGCACGCGGGCCATCGCCGCCCATTCACGCGCCGGGCTCGTCGCCTCGATACGGGCGATCGGGATGCCTGCGGTCGAGCCAGCGGCGTCGATGCCACCTGCCACCGCAGCACGCTGCGTGCCCGCGGCGGCGGCGCCAATGCGCGCGGTAACCGAGGCGGTGAGCGCCCGGAGGGCGGCACCCTGGCGGTGGGCTGTGGAGAGAACGAGTGTGCGCAGTTGCGGGCGGGCAAGAACGGTGGCGAGGCGGCCCAGGGCGTCGGGCTCGCCGCCGCGGAAGGCGTTGGCCGCGACATCCGGATCACCGAACGCGACGATGGCGATACCGCGCGCGGCGAGGGCGCGCAGCAGGGCAAGTGTTGATTCGGTTGCCTCCTGCAGGTCGTCGACGAGCACCAGCCGCAGGGCAGAAACCCGCTGCCCCGGCTCGCCAGAGCCGATCGCCGCGATGGCGAAGCGCGCGAGCTCAGCCGGGTCGAACTGCGCTTCGCGCGAGGTGCTGACCACGTTCAGGTACTGGTCGATGAAGTCGGCAGCGGCCGTCCACTCGGGATGCCCGTGCTCGCGCCCCAGCTGCCGCAGCCGCGCCGGCGGCACGTCGTATTCCGTCGCGCGCATCATGAGCTCGCGCAGCTCGGTGCGGAACCGGCGCAGCCCGCGCACCTCCGGCCCGAGCTCTTCTGGCCACACCGGGCCGGTGCCTTCCTCCAGATCACCCGCGATGAGACCTGCGATGTCGGCGTCTTGTTCGCCACCGGTGACGAGCCGCGGTGGGGTTGTGCCTGCCGCCCGGGCCGCATCGCGCACGATCTCGAAGGCGAGGGAGTTGACTGTGCGCGCCATCGGGCCGGTTGTCGGCACGTCGAGGCGCAGCGCGATGGCATCGCGAAGTCGGGTCGCGGTGGTTCGCGACAGCGTCAGGACGAGAACCTCATCGCTGCCCCAGCCGCGCTCAAGCACGCGGTCGGCAACGAGCTCGATGAGGGTCGTCGTCTTGCCGGTTCCGGGGGCGCCAATTACTGCAGCGAATGCATCGTCAGCGAGTTCAACCACTGCTCGCTGCGACGGGTCGAGCACGACCGGCGCCGGGGCTTCCGGTCGCCCACGCTCGAAGGTCGCCATGGGCTCAACGGTAGTGCTCTGCGCTGACAGAGAACGGCGCGAATCCACTATGCCCAAGTGTCGTACCCTGTGACACGTGGACATTCGCATCGGCATCGCCAACAGCCCCCGTGAGATTAGCTTCGAGTCGGCGCAGAGCTCTGCCGAGGTAGAGAAGGTAGTTGGGGATGCCCTGGCGACCGACGCCAAGTTCGTCAAGCTCGTCGACGGCAAAGGCAACGTCTACGTCGTTCCCACCGCGTCGCTGGCCTACCTCGAGATCGGCTCGGAAGAGTCACGTCGCGTGGGCTTCGTCGCCTGAGTCGAGGGTCGCCGCCATGGAACTTCTTTTCGTCACAGTTATTGGCGCCGGTTTCGGTGGTCTCGTGCGCTACCTGCTTCCGCAGCGCGGAACTTACGGCCTCCTTCTGCTTCCCGCGCTGTCGGGGGCTGTGACAGCCGTTGTGTGGGTAGCACTCGTCTGGGTCGGCTGGAAGTTCGACGGCAGCTGGATTTGGGTGGTCAGCCTGGCCGCTGGCGTGATCGCGGCTCTCGTTGCCGGGCTGGTGTTGCCGCGTCGGCGTATCGCGGCTGACGCGCACCGCCTCTCCGAACTGTCTGGCGGCCGCGCCTGAGCGTTAGGCCGTGAGGCCGAGTGCATCCATCCGTCGGGTGTGCGCGGCGATCAGCTCGGTGAACACCGGCTCGATTCGAGATTCGTCTGACTTGTGGTTGTCGGAATAGTGCAGGGATGCCCGCGCAACAAGCAGCGTGTCTCCGACCAGGCGTCGCCCCCACATTGCCAGGCGCGACGCAAGCGCCGGCTGTGCGGTGATCGCCGCGCTGATCTCGCCAGCAATAACGTTCTCGGCCGAGCCCGTGGCGTAGATCTTTTCCACCCGGCGGGCGACATCGCCGGGTAAGCCTGCGGCGAGGCGCACGAAGAAGTCGTCAAGAAATCCGGCAGTCAGCAAGCAGCTGACGAGGTTCTCGTGCCAGTCAGCGCCATGCACTGTGCGCTCGAACTCGTCGATACCCGCGGTGTTTGGTGCCATCGCTTCGGCGGGGGTCGAACCGGCACGCACGATCTCGTCGGCGAGGGCACGGTGTTTGCCGATTGATAGTTCTGCCGCACGCCCGATCGCCGCTTTTGCCGCCACGGTCGGAGCCGTGGCGATCGCGCGGGACAGGTTTTCGAACAGCGTCAGCTGCACATACGCGGCACGGCCCAGGAACTCGATGAGCGGGGGCGTGAACTCAACGAGGTCGACCTTTGTGGTAACCAGGTCGTCGTTGCGCGCACCCAACCGGGGCGTCTCAACGCGCCGGGGTTTGCGCGAGAACCAGTTAGCCACCCGGCAAGCTTAGGTGACGGGTGCGCGCCTGCGAGATAGTGGGGGCCTGACCAGCTAAACTGTGGTTATGCCTCCCATTCTGGCGGAGGCCCTGCGCCCCAGGACAGAACGGGCGTGGCTCATCGCCTGAAAAGGCACCGTCTGACAGGGCAGCAATCTCTTTTGACTGATATCACTTCGTTCTCAGAACTCAATATCGACCAGGACATGGTCGACGC
>JBDUDZ010000093.1:0-8938 GCA_040002635.1 Rhodoglobus sp. | reverse complement strand
CTTGGAAAGCGTGTTGGGTGAAAGCCCTCGGGGGTTCGAATCCCCCATCCTCCGCCAAAAGTACTACCGTGGGACACGAACTGTTTGGGGGACAGTGGTGGCCTATACACATTTGCGCCCGAAAACACTGCCGTTTCGACAGGCAGTCATTGCGAGCGTTGTTTTCATGACACCGGTTTTCGTCACGCTTTACGTATTGACCATTCCGGATGGCGTGTGGCGCGTGGTGCTCGGAGTGCACGTATTTGTCACAATCGTCATTGCGCTCGGCGCGCTAGCGTTCTTGAAGGTTGGCATCTGGGTGGGCGCAGAGGGCCTGCGCGAGCGCGGCTACTTCGGGCGAACTGCGCACTTTCCGATCGTCGACATCGGCTCGACGATCCTCGCCCAGACATTCTCGGGCGGCGGTACAGAGTCGCTCCCGCAGCTCTTCGTGCGTGGCCATGACGGTCGTACGCTCGTGCGGATGCGAGGTGAGTTCTGGTCAAAAGAAACGATCGACGTGGTGGTCGCCACCCTCGACGTGCCACACGAAACGTTGAACGACGCGGTTTCACGCGAAGAACTGCGAAGCAACTACCCAGACTTGCTCTACTGGTTTGAGGAACGCCCCGTTGTCGCGGCCCTCGCCTTCACCGCCGCCACGGCGGTGCTCGGAGCCCTCGTTGTGGTTGCGCTGAACGTGCTGGGCGTCAGCACGAACTGATCACCGATCTTCCAGGCCCCAGGCCTGGCCGTAGCCGCCGTCTTCGACCGGCTGCTTCATCAGGTCGAGGAATGGCTGCGCGTCGAACGCTTCCGGGCCGAGCACACCGGATCCGCTCCAGGTGCCGTTGGCGAGCAACTCGAGCGCAATGACCGGGTTGAGAGCCGTTTGCCAAACAACGCACTGGCTCTCGTATTCGGCCATCGTCCATTCGTTGTCACTCACGTGATAGAGGTACACCTCACGGGGTTTGCCATCTTTGCCGGTGCCGGTCACCCAGAGGCCCGCGCAGGTCTTGCCCGTCATCCGGGGTCCGAGGGTGGCAGGATCGGGCAGCCCGGCCGCGACGACATCGCGAGGGGCGACCTCCACGGGGCCGTTCGCGCTGCGCACCTTCAGCGGTGCCGTCTTGTCGAGGCCGAGCTGGTGCAGGGTCTTCAGGATGCCGATGAACTCGTTGCCCAGCCCGTACTTGAACGTGACCCGCTTGGCGTCCACCCAGCGCGGCATGAGCAGCACTTCCTCGTGCTCGACGTTCACGCACTCGACGTCGCCGATGCCGTCGGGGAAGTGGAACACCTCGGGCTCGCTGAACGGCTCGGTCGTGTACCAGCCGCGATCCTTCTCCCAGATCACCGGGGGGTTGAGGCACTCCTCGATAGTCGTCCAGATGCTGAAGCTCGGGGCGAAGATCTCGTTGCCGGCCTCGTCGCGCACGACCAGGTTCGCGCCGTCGCGCGTGCCCAGCTCGTCGATCTCGCTGAAGAGGTGGTCGGCGGCGTAGCGCGCGAACACGTCGCTGAGCCCGGGCTCGACCCCCATGCCGACCAGCGCAAGTCGGCCGGCCGTCTCCCAGTCGGGCGCCTGGGCGAACTGGTCGTCACCGAGCTTGACCCCGGTTTCGCTGTGCGGCTCGGTGGGATGCGGCTCGGAGAGGCTCATCGCCATGTCGAGATAGTCGGCTCCCGCCGCGAGCGCGCCGGCGAAGATCGTCGGCACGAACTTGGGCTCCACGGCGTTCATCACGTGGGTGGCGGCGTGCGCGGTGGCGACAGCAGCAACGTCATCCGGATTCGACGCATCGATCTTCGCGGCGATGAAGCGCCCGTCTTGCGGGCCGTGCTTCGCCTCGATCCATGCGATGGTCGCCTCCGCCCGAGCGAGGTCGTAGTCGCTCACGACCATCAGTTCGAAGAACGAGCGCCGCGCGGCGATCTTGGCAATCGCATTGCCGACGCCACCGGCACCCACCAGGAGGATTCTCATGGCATGACGCTACCGGGCCAGCCCGCCGCGTTCCACCCTAGGCTGTCACCACTCGGCCCGCGCCTTCCCTTCGACCGAGCGCACAGGCGGTTGCCCGGCAAGGGCGAGAGAGAACTCGGCGACGCCATCGGACGACGCTGACACGCCCGTCGACGTTCGGCTGACGGTGTAGCGCACGCTGTCGCCAGAGGGATTTGTCACGATCACGGTCGTCTCCGCGTTCGGCAGCAGCGACGAAGGGTACGCCGCGATGGTCAGCCCAGCCAGGAAGTCATAGTCGGGCCGATCCTCTCGCCCACCGACCGGGATTACCGCCCCATCGCGCACATAGAGCGGCAGGCTCTCGAAGCCGTGCTTCTCCGTTCGCCACGCGGGCCCGACCACGAGTTCTCCCGTGAAGTAGTTTGTCCAGGTCCCTGCGGGAAGGTAGAACTCGACAGCTCCCTCGTCCGAGAACACCGGGGCAACGAGCAGATCGGCACCCAGCATGTACTGGCGATCAAGATGCCCGGTCGCCGGGTCATCAGGAAACTCGAGCTGCATCGGCCGCAACAACGGCACTCCGGTCGCCGATGCCTCGAGACCGGCGGCGTAGAGGTAGGGCATGAGCCTGAGCTTGAGCTTGGTGAAGATCCGGGTGACTTCCACCGCCTCCTCGTCAAAGAGCCAGGGCACGCGATACGACTCTCCGCCATGCAAACGACTGTGGCTGGAGAGCAACCCGAAGGCCGTCCAGCGCTTGAACACGCCGGCAGCGGGAGTCCCCTCGAATCCGCCGATATCGTGGCTCCAGAAACCGAATCCGCTGAAGGCGAGGGAGAGCCCGCCGCGCAACGTTTCCGCCATTGACTCGTATGTCGAAGTGGAGTCGCCGCCCCAATGGACGGGCATCGACTGACCGCCAACCGTCGCGGAGCGCGCGAACAGCACGGCATCGCCGGCCCCCCTGGCCTCCTCGAGCACGTCGAATACCGCCCGGTTGTAGAGCTGGGTGTACCAGTTGTGCATCCGATCCGGGCTCGAGCCGTCGAAGTACTCGACATCGAGCGGGATGCGCTCGCCGAAATCGGTCTTGAAAGCGTCGACACCCTGGTCGAGCAGATGACGCAGCTTTCCCTGGTACCACGCGGTGGCGTCGGGATTGGTGAAGTCGACTAGCGCCATCCCCGCCTGCCAGAGATCCCACTGCCAGACGTCGCCGTTCGGCTTCTTCACCAGGTACCCGGCGTCTTTCGCCTCGGCGAACAACGCCGAGCGCTGGCCGATGTACGGGTTGATCCACACGCAGACACGGAGGTCTTTGTCGTGCAGGCGAGCGAGCATCCCGTCGGGATCGGGGAACGTGCGCGGATCCCATTCGAAGTCGCACCAGTTGAACTCGCGCATCCAGAAACAATCGAAGTGGAAGACGCTCAAGGGCAGGTCGCGCTCCGCCATGCCGTCGATGAAACTGGAGACGGTTGCCTCGTCATAGCTCGTGGTGAAACTCGTGGACAGCCACAGGCCGTACGACCAGGCGGGCACCGACGCCGGGCGGCCGGTCAGCGCCGTGTACCGCTCCAGGATTTGCTTGGGTGTGGGTCCGTAGATCAGGAAATACTGCAGGCTCTCGCCGGATGCCGAGAACTGCACTCGTTCCACGGCCTCGGAGCCCACCTCGAACGAGACGTGGCCCGGATCGTTCACCAGCACTCCGTAACCACGGTTGGTGAGATAGAACGGAACGTTCTTGTAGGCCTGTTCGCTCGAGGTGCCACCATCCGCGTTCCAGACGTCGACGGACTGACCGTTCTTGACTACGGGCCCGAACCGCTCCCCAAGCCCATAGACCAGTTCACCGACGCCGAGAGCGAGTTGCTCGTGGACGTAGCTGCGCCCGCGAAGAGCGGCAGTGCCCCCTCGGGCGTTGCCGACCGGGCCGCTGTCCACCTGGGCGTCAGCGGCGAGCTGGAGATAGCCGAGCGACTTGTGCGCGCTTCGGGTGAGCGGCCTGCCCTCCCCGTGGAAGGACAGCTCCCATGGCGCGCCCTGTCGCACGGTTGCCGAGAGACCGCCACTGGTGATCACGGCGCCCCCCTCGATAGCCTCGACCACCCCGTGGCCCTGTTCAGCCCCGACCAGGTCGAAGCCAACCTTCGCCGCCGCGCCGCTGAAGTGCTCGATCGTGACGCCGATGATGCCCTCCAGAGGAGAGCTGAGCGTCACGGTGAGGGTGGGGAGGTTGAGCACGTCGCCGCGAGACTGGATGACCCGCGTGGGAGCCGTCACCACGAGAGAGGTGTCCCGCAGGTCGAGGTCGTAGGCCTCCTGCGCATAGTGGGCTGTGACCCCCGGGCGCAGTTGCCAGAAACCGTCGGTAAATTTCATGGCTACTTGACCGCTCCTGCTGTGATTCCCCTGGTAAGGGTGCGTTGGAAGATGAGGAAGAAGACGAGGGTCGGGATGAGTCCCAGCAGCGCCGATGCGCTCGTGGTCGTGACATCCATCAGTCGATCGCCCTGCAGTACGGCGATCGCGACCGGAACCGTCTGGTTGGCATTGCTCACCAGGAAGGTCAGGGGAATCAGGAACTCATTCCAGGTCCAGATGAAGAAGAAGATCACGAGCACAGACAGGGTGGGACGACTGATCGGCACGACCACTCGCCAGAGAATCTGCCAGCGACTGGCCCCATCCAGCGACGCCGCTTCGAGTATCTCTTTCGGGAAGGTGCCATACACCGATGACAGCAGGTAGGTACCGAAGGCGCTCTGGATCACCGTGAAGATGATGATAACCGCCCAGACGTTGTCGTAGAGGCCTACCTGCTTGAACATGTAGTACAGCGGATAGAGCAGGGCTTCCTGGGGCAGCATGTTCGCCAACAGGAACAGGACGGTTATCCACGTGCGGCCGCGGACCCTGCCGATGCCGATGGCGTAGGCGTTGAACACCGAGACCAGCACCGCGAGGATCGCGACTGTCCCGCTGATAAAGAAGCTGTTCCACAGCTTCTCCGGGAAGTTCACGCGCTGCCAGAACTTCACGATGCCGTCGAAGTAGAGGTTTGTCGGCAGGGTGAGCGGGCCCGAGGTCGCGTAGTCTGCGGGCGACTTGAACGAGTTCACCAGGATGATCAGGAATGGCACGGCGATCAGGAGACCGAGGACGACGGCGATCGCCAGGATGCCCCAGTCGCCCGGCGTGCGTTTGACTCGCGCCATCAGCGCTCGCCCTCGGCACGGTCGGCCCGGTTCTGCACGGTGATGAACAGGATCGCCAGCACGACTATCACGACAGTCAGCGCTGTCGCGATCGTGGAGCCGTACCCGACCTGCTGGTTCTGGAAGAACTCGCTGTACGAGTAGTAACTTGGCACGATCGTGCTGGTACCCGGGCCGCCACGAGTCAGGGTGTAGATGGGGCCGAACACCTTGAGGGCGGCGATGGTGCAGGTCAGGGTCACCACGAAAATCTCCGGGCGGATGATACTTGCGGTGATCCAGCGGAACCTCTGGAACCAGTTGGCGCCATCCAGTTCCGCCGCCTCATACAGCTCGGGATCCACCCGCTGCAGCGCTGCCATGAAGATCACCACCGGGTAGCCGAGCTGCACCCAGACCATCACGAACATGATGCTGAGCAGCGCCGTGTCGGGGCTGCCGAGCCAGTTGTGCTGCAGCGATCCGAGACCCACCGCGTCAAGGACGGTATTCAGCGCGCCGTTTTGCGGGCGCAGGATCCAACCGATGACGATCGCGGCAACCGCGACTGGCAGGATCTGGGGAAGGTAGTAGGTGGCGCGCAGGAAGCTCGCCACTCGCCCGCCGAACTTCTTGCCAACGAGGTCGAATAGCATCGCAGCGAGCAGGAGCCCCAGCAGTGTGGGCACTATCACCATCGCGATGATCATCGCGACACTGTTCAGGAACGACGTCCAGAACTTGGCGTCCTGGAAGAGGGCAGTCCAGTTGTCAAGGCCGATCCAGATGGGGGGCTTGATGCCGCGCCATTCTGTGAAGCTGAGAAAAATGTTCCACCCGAGCGGGACAAGGATGATCACGGCGAAGAGCACAAATCCCGGTATCAGGTAGAGCCAGAATCCCCGTCGGTCTCTGCCGCTGTCGGGCAACAGCGAGTGCTCGACTCTACTGGATGGCATGCCTGTTCGAGCAGCGTTCGCTACCGAAACCATTTCCTCGACCTTCCTGTTATCTCGATGCGCCGAGAGCTGTGCGGGGGCGCTGGAATTGCGCCCCCGCACAGTTACGGTGCCGTGCTACTTGATCGCGTCGACGCCCGTCTTGTACTCGGTGCCCAGTTCGGTCAGGAAGTCCTTCGGGGCCTTCGTGCCGTTGACCAGCTCCTGCAGTGCCGCGTTCAACTGGTCGTAGAACGTAGGCGTGGGCCAGTCGGGGTAGAACGCCAGGCCGTCCTGGCCGGTGAGAGTGTTGAAGTTGTCGATCAACTCCTTGCTCTTCGGGTCGGTAATTGCCGATGCGTCAGCGGCGACCGGGATTCCACCGTTGTTGCCGATCAGTGCCTGAATCTCCGGGCTCATCGTGATGTCGATGAACTTGTATGCAAGATCCTTGTTCTTCGAGTTCTCCGGGACCACCCAGATGTTGCCCGACGATCCAGGGGCGAGGGTGGTGCCGGGGAAGAGGAACGTGCTCCAGTCGAAGGTCTTGATGTCGGTGACCATGCGGCCGTACCACCAGCTGCCCGAGTAGAAGATCGGGTTCGTGCCGTTGATGAAGCTCGTTCCGGCATCCTCGGCCTTCAGGCCCGTCGCGTCCTTGCTGATGTATCCCTTGTCCACCCAGTCCTTGATGGTGTCGGCGGCGAAGGTAAAGTCTTCGTCCTGCCAATCCACGGGGGCCGTGTAGAGCTGGTAGTTGTTCACCCATTCGCGAGTCGCCTTGCTCAGGGCGAGCTGATAGAAGAGCTGCCCTAGCGGGTACTCGGCCGCGGACTCGGCGAGCGGCGTTATTCCGTTGTCTTTGAAGGTCTTGAGCGCCGATTCGAACTCGGCGAATGTGGTCGGGACCGCGATGTTGTACTTCTTGAACAGGTCCTTGTTGTAGTAGACCTCGACAAATTCGCCATAGTTCGGGATGCCGTAGTAGCTTCCGCTGCCCATGATGCCCTTGTCGTTGTACTTCGCCGTGGTCTGCAGGGACGCGGCGAGTTTCTTGTCCCAGCCGTATGCCGATACCGCGTCGTCAAGGTTGCTGAGGAGGCCCTGGCTGGCCAGCAGGCCGGCCGTGGCATTGCCCTTGTTGTACTCAAGAATGTCCGGGGCTGCGTTCGAGTTGAGCACCTGGCTTGCTGTGGACCGGATCTGCTCGAAGCTCTTGGCCTCGAACTTCACTGTGGCGCCGGTTTCTGTCTCAAATTTCTTGATAGCCGCGTTCCACGCGACGCCCATGGCGCTCGTGTCGTCTTCGTAGTCCCAGAGGGTCAGGGTCTTGCCCGTGCCATCCGGCTTCGTGTTTATTGCCGTAGTAGTCGTCGAGCCGCTCGCGCAACCGGCGAGCAGCAGAGCCGCGGTCGCCAGTGCGGCTCCGACGGCAAGGTGCCTCTTGTGCATCTGTACCTCCTTGTATGGGAGGACCGCCGTGTGTGCAAAGAGGCAGCCACTCCGATGCCGTTTGTTGTTGTTGACAACATACAGAACGGGGTCCCGCGTGCGCAAGTGTTATCGACGTTCATTTCGGATTGGTGCCGCCCATTGGGGGGACATCGGGGCCGTGACGCGGATGCGAGGCACCGATATTGCGCCATAAGTTCTTTTCGACAACAATCGTCGCCAACGGTCCATCCACTCGACAGGGAACGCGTGGGGCCTAGCTGAAGAAGGCCGCAGGGTCACCGATCAATTCGGAGAACACCAGCTCGCCCGCCCCGATCATGAGCTGTTCAGACCCGAGGGCAGCGAGCTCGACCCTGATGTCCTCCCGCGCGGATTTGATTGCTGCCTGGTAGAGGCCACGACCATCCCTGCCGCCCGCCTGGTACAGGTCACCGAGGAAACCGCCGAGAACGACGAGACTCGGATTAAAAGTATTCACCGCGTTCCGTACGCCGATCGCCAGCAGGGCGAGCTGATCTGCGACGAGAGCGGCCACGCGTGGGTCGTCGCTGTCTGCGAGGCGCGCGGCGAGCTGATCTGACTCGGTCTGCGCGAGTCCGACCGCCTGTAGGAGTTTCGACTGGGTGACCTCCGCCTCAAGGCAGCCCGTCGCCCCGCACGGGCAGTCGCTGCCGTTGGTCCTGACGAACCCATGACCGAACTCCCCGGCGTAGCCCGCAGCGCCGGTCAGCAGCTGCCCACTGGTGACAGCACCCCCGCCGATTCCGCTCGAGCCTCCGATGAAGTAGACAAAGTCCTCCACGCCCCGGCCCGCCCCAAAGACGCTCTCCGCGCGCAGCCCGAGATTTGCGGCGTTGGCGGCCCAGGTGCGGAATCCCGTTGCCTTGGACATCATGCTGCTGAGGGGTTCCTCGACCCATCCCATGTGCGTCGCGTCACGGACTTCGCCGTCGGACAACCGCACTTGGCCGGGCACCGCAATCCCCACCCCCGCCACCTGAAGCGGGTTCTCTCGCCCCGACAGCAGGCCGGCGATCGCCGCGGAACTCACCGCGACTACTTCGGCCGGTGTGGGTGCATGAGTCGTCTCGAGTCTGACCTTTGCCACCAACCTGCCATTGAGGCCGACGAGACCGACGTGAATGGCGTCGACCTCCGGGTTCACCGCGATGGCGACGACGCGCGGATCAACGTGCACGATGGGGCTCGGTCGGCCGGGAACATTTCCGCCCGTCGGCATCGCCTCGTAGACCAGCCCCAGCTCGGCAAGCTCGGCGACGAGAGCGCCAACTGTTGAGCGATTGAGTCCCGTGTGCCGGGTGAGGTCGGTTCGCGGCAGCGGGCCGTCGCGATGCACAAGGCCCAGGACGTTCGAGAGGTTGCTCCGTCGC
>JBDUDZ010000092.1:0-8943 GCA_040002635.1 Rhodoglobus sp. | reverse complement strand
GTGACCCCAACGGGATTCGAACCCGTGTTACCGCCGTGAGAGGGCGGCGTACTAGGCCACTATACGATGGGGCCGTCACGACAACTACACGAGTATGCCATACCCGCCAGCGCCATCAAAACGGGTCGGGATGCCGTGAGTCAGCTTCTCCAGCACCGAAAGGAATCATGCGCAAGACCTCTCGCTTCGCGGTGGTGTTCCTCGCGCTCCTTGTCAGCGCGACCAGCCTCTCAGCGTGTTCAACGCTTTTCGGCCCCAACCGCGATTCGAACGGGCGGGTAACCGAGACCACCGAGATTGACTCGACGACCCTGCTTCGCGGTGACTGCTTCACCTTTGTCGACGGAACGAGCAACTCTCGCGCAAACGTCACTCCCTGCGCGAAGGCGCACACCTACCTCGTGATCGGCGGCGGCACCCTGAGCACCGCCGAGGTTAGCAAGGGGGGCGGCATCCAGGACACCGTCTCTGCTGCATGCACCGATAGCTTCGCTGCATACAAAAAGCGGGCACCCACGGGATCGAAACCTGAACAACAGTTCGTAGTCTCGCCACAAGAGAAAGATGGCGTGCAGAGCACCCTCTACCTCTGCGTCGCTACGACCGGTAAGCCTGCGAGCTAGAAGGCTGGCCCTTCGCTGGGGACCAGCAGTCTGAGGGCACCCGGCACAACCTCGATGTCGATGGGTAGCCGGCAGATGCGCTCGCCGTCGGCATAGGCGACGACGCCATCCGATTCGATCCGCACTTTCTTCGTGCGGTGGATTGTCACCCGCGAATCGGTGACGTGCTCGCCTGAGAATACGCGCGGGAAGATCCGCAGGAACGAGATTCGCGACAACGCCTGCACGACGAGTACGTCAAGCAGGCCATCAGTGACCTTGGCGTCTGGCGTGACTTTCATGCCGCCCCCGAGCGAAATGTTGTTGCCAACGCTGATCAGCGCTCCGGTGGTGACAAGTTCTTTGCCGTCGAGCACCAGTCGGTACGGAATCGGCTTGAGCTTGGCCAGCTCGAGCCCCAGCGCGATCATGTATCGGCTCGGCCCCTTGGGGTGGCGCATGTTGTTCGCACGCTCGTTGACTATCGCGTCGAACCCTGCAGAGAGCACACAGGCGAACCAGCGCGTGGCTGGCTGACCCGTCTCATCGTCGATGTAGTGCACGAGACCCGCGTCGACGTCCATTGCAGGGCGACGCAGCGCCTCGATGAGCACGGCGATCGCCGCTTCGGTGTTGTCCCACGGGATGCCCAGGCCCCTGGCCATGTCATTACCCGTGCCCGACGGCACAATGCCCAAAGGCACTCGCGTTTTCGCGACGAGGTTTGCCCCAAGGTTCACCATCCCGTCGCCGCCCACGACAATCAACGCATCAGGCTTTGTCGCGACCGCCTTGCGGCCCGCGGCAAGAAGCTGGTCGAAGTCGGGCTCTTGCAGGCTCGTGACGTCATGACCGATCGCGCGCAGCGTCTGCACGACGGCCGGCCCGACATCCTTGCTCTTGCCGAAGGATGCCGTCGGGTTAATCGCCACCACCAGGCGCAGGGACTTCGATGTCATGGCAGCAAGTATGCGCGATTGCGGGCCAGCACGCGTCGCGCCGGCACGTCTTCGCTGCACGCCTCGCCGGCACGTCGGTGGCGCCCGCCTCGCCGGCCCGTCTGTGGCGCCCGTCGCGCCGGCACGTCTGTGGCGTCCGTCGCGCCGGAACTGGCGGCCCTCCCAAAATCGTTCCCGCGTTACAGGACATTGTCCTGTTAGGTGGGAACGAATTCGAACACGCGACGGTGTCCCCGTCGAATCGACGAGCAGCAGCGGCAGCCGCATCGGCAGCGGCAGCGGCAGCGGGTCAGCGGCAGCGGGTCAGCGCAGCTTGAGCAGCCTCAACAACTGCGCGTTCGCCGCCACGATGACTGTCGACGCCGACATCAGCACTGCAGCAACAGCCGGCGGCAGCAGGATGCCGGCGCCGAATGCCACCCCCGCCGCCAGCGGGATGCCTATCGCGTTGTAGCCGGTCGCCCAGAAGAGATTCTGCAGCTCCTTGCGCCAGGTCGCGCGGCTCAGGGTCAACAGCGCCGCGACAGCACGCGGGTCACTCGAAGCCAAGACGATGCCCGCAGACTCGATGGCGACATCCGTGCCGGCGCCGATCGCGATTCCCACATCGGCGCGCGCCAGCGCGGGTGCATCGTTTACGCCGTCGCCAACCATCGCAACGCGCAAGCCTGAAGCCTGCAGCTTCGCAATGACCTCGGCTTTCTGGCCGGGCAGCACCTCGGCGAAAACCTCCGTGATGCCGAGTTGCGCCGCTATCCACTCCCCCACCCGTTGCGAGTCGCCCGTGAGCATTGCCACGCGAATGCCGCGCTTGAGCAGGGCGGCGACCGCCTCGACAGACTGTGGCCGCACGGTATCGGCGAGTGCCAGCATCCCGAGCACCGTCATTTCGGGCCCAGCCGCGCCCTCCGCGAGGTACACCACAGTCGTGCCGGCAATGGAGTGTGCCCGGGCTGCGACCACGAGCGGAGCCGGCACTATGACACCGGCCTCGGTGAGCGCACGCAGGCTACGCACGCTGAGCGCTCTGTCGCCTACCGTCGCCTGCACCCCACGCCCAGCGAGGGATTTGAAGGCCTTCGACCGGGCAACTTTCAGCCCGCGCTCGTGCGCTGCGGCCACTATCGCGCGACCCAGAGGGTGCTCAGATCGGGTCTCGACGGCTGCTGCGAGCGCGAGCACCTCGTCGTAGCCGCCCTCCTCGGTCGCGACAACTGCCGCAACACCGAGCGCCCCAGAAGTGAGGGTGCCGGTTTTGTCGAAAACGACCACATCGATGTGCCGGGCGTCTTCCAGCGCGATTCTGCTCTTCCCGAGAATGCCGTTGCGTGCACCCAACGCCGTCGAGATCTGCGAGACCAAGGGGATGGCCAACCCAAGCGCATGCGGGCAGGCGATCACCAGCACGCTTACCACCCGCTCAAGCACGAATCCGGGGTCGCCGGGCTTGATCAGCAGCCAGGCCACGAGGGTCAGGATCGCGGCTCCGACAGCCACGTAGAACAAGATCGCTGCTGCTCGATCGGCGAGCAGCTGCGCGCTCGATTTGCTGGCCTGGGCCTGCGCGACGAGCTTCATGATGCCAGCGACGGCCGTGTCACCACCGATGCGGGTTACCCGCACCCGCAGGGATCCTGATCCGTTCGTCGAGCCTGCGATCACCGCAGAGCCGACTACTTTGGCAACCGCCGCAGCCTCACCGGTCAGGAGCGCCTCGTTGACATCGGACTCGCCATCGACCACCTCGCCATCCACCGGAATGGCCCCGCCCGGTCGCACCAGCACGACGTCTCCGACAACGAGCTGCGCAACCGGTACGGGCATGACGTGCTCGCCGTGCACGAGATCCGCCTCATCGGGCAGCAGCTTTGCCAGCTCGCCGAGCGCATCCTGCGCCCCCATCACCGCAGACATCTCGATCCAATGGCCGAGCAGCATGATCGTGATGAGGGTCGATAGCTCCCACCAGAAGTCCATGCCGCGCAGGCCGAGGGTGACGGCGAGGCTGTAGCCCAGCGCGACAACTATTGCCAGTGAAATGAGGGTCATCATGCCTGGTTGGCGACCGCGCAGTTCGGAGACTGCACCCTTCAGGAAGACAAGCCCGCCGTAAATGAAGATCGCGAGACCGAACGCTGCAGGGATGTATTGGCTCCCCGGAAAACGCGGACCGCTGAGACCGAGAATGTCTTGCAGCCCGGTCGAGAAGACGAGTGTCGGCACCGTGAGCGCCAGGCTCAGCCAAAACTTGCGGCGAAACTGCGCAGGGTCATGGGCCGAGTGGTCGTCATGGGCTGAGTGGGCCGAGTGGCCTGAGTGGCCTGAGTGCGCGCCGTGGTCATGCGCGGTGGAGTCGACGTCATGTTCGTGCATCTCGTTGTCCATCATTCGCCCCTGACGTTGTTGAGCTCGTAAACCTTCAGCAGCTCGGCTATCGCGGACTGCTCCTGCTCACCACCGGCGGCGAACATCTCCGCGACATGAGTGCGCAGGTGGTTTTCCACAAGCAGCTTGTTGAGGCTGCGCAGCGACTTCTGGATAGCACGTGACTGCGTGATGATGTCCATGCAATAGTCCTCGTTCTCGATCATCTTCTCGAGGCCCCGCAGCTGGCCTTCCAGGATTTTCGAACGGTGCAGTGCGCGTTTTTTTAGGTCAGCTATCACCTGACAACTATACCCCCCAGGGGTATTCAGCGGAATACGCTGGATGCCATGAAGCTGACGAAGTACGAGCACTCCTGCATGGTCATCGAGAAGGGCGGCTCCCTGCTGGTAATCGACCCGGGCGGCTACACCACGCCCATGACCGACCTCGACAACGTCGTCGGGATCGTCATCACCCATGAGCACGGCGACCACTGGACGTCAGAGCAGTTGACCCGCATCCTCGATCGCAACAAAGATGCCCGCATATTCGGGCCGGCGGGCGTGGTGGCAGCGGCTCCCGACTTCACCATCGAAACCGTGAAGGCCGGCGACGTGATCGAGCTCGAGCCTTACGAACTGACGTTTTTCGGGGAGAAGCACGCGATCATCCACGAGTCGATGCCGATCGTCGATAACGTCGCCGTGCTCGTCGATAACACCTTCTACTACGCGGGCGACTCCTACACGCTGCCCGGCGTCGCCGTCGACACTCTCGCCGTGCCGGTCGGTGCGCCATGGCTAAAGATCGGTGACGTGATCGACTACGTCGACGCGATCAAACCGCGCAAGTCGGTGCCGGTTCACGAAGCCCCACTGTCTGTCATCGGCAAGACAATGGCAAACGGCCGAGTCGAGGCAGTGACAGTGCGCAACGGAGGAGAGTTCTTCCCGCTCGAGTTCCAGGAGTCGCTCGAGCTCTAGCGGCCGGGCTGGAACGGTGTGCGGCTAGATCCCGCCGCCGCCACCACCGCCACCGCCACCGCCTGAACTGCCCCCGCCCGATGAACCACCGCTCGACGATGAGCCGCCCGAACTCGTATACGACGAAGCGCTGGACACGCTCGAGCCGAAACTGCTCAAGCCCGCCGCGAAGCTTCCCACCTGGAACCCGGTGAGATCGCTGCCGGTGTACCAGTCAGGCGGGGTCGCCTCGTAGTACTTCTCGAGGGTCTGCGCCCACTCCTTCTCAAGCCCGAAGATAATCGCGTAGGGCAGCAGCTTCTCGTAGATCTTGACGACTTCACCACCACCGCCGGCACCCGATATACGCTGCGCGCCCGTGACCGACTGCAGCATTTTGAGGCGATCCGCTTCAGCAAGTCGGATGTACAGCTCCATGCCCTTCAAATAGTCGCGCACGTCTGCCCCGGCCTCGGTGAGCGGCATGCGGCCCGCGACTTTGGCAATGAGGAAGATGGCGATCCAGGGAACGACGTTGGCACCGATCACGCCGAAGGCGATCCCTGCACCGTTGTCGTCGTTAGAGAAGATCGCCCCGAACAGGAACAGCAGGAACGACGCGACTGCGAGCAGGACTATCACCCTCGTCGGCCAGCCGCCGCCTTTGCGCCGGAGCCCGAGCGCTACTTCTTCTGCATCGACAGTCTTACCGAGGCTGCCCACCTGTGAGCTGAGCAACACGTCCCTCGGTGTGAACCAGCGTTCGGGCTGGCTTGGCGAACTGAAAAAGCCGGTCGAGAAGAGCACGAACATCGCGCGCTGGGCATCCTGCTCGAGCCCCGAGTCGTCGATCTCCTGCACGCCATAGGTCTTCCCGTGGCCGGTCGGATTGTCGCGCTCGAGAATGCGCAGTTTGCCGCGCACGGCGAGGTCGACGATCGTCGCCGTCATGCCCTTTCTTGATCGGCCCATGACGTTTGCGGCCAGCCAGGCGCTTATGCCCTTTTGTGGTTCGTACTGGGCGACGACGATGCCCTTCCCGGGATGATCGCGCAGAGCCGTGAAACGGAGGACGACAGAACCGGCAAGCGCGAGCAGAAGCGAGCACACGCCCAGCGCGGCATTCCACGGGATGTAGTGGAACAGATCGAACGGGGCATCCGCGAACGTCGTGGCGGTGAAGCCGATCGCGACGGTCATGTTTGCGTATGGGCCGACCTGTTCAACGCTCGCGTCGAAACCGTCAGACGACTTCTTGAGCGCGCATTTCGTCGTTGACTTGTCATAGCCGACGTAGCAGGCGGTCTTTCCCGTCAGCGCCGACCGCAGCGCGGAGTCGAGATGGATGTGTGCGGTAACCGTGCCGAACGGCTGGTCCCAGCCGGTGCCGTTGGTGTCCCAGTAGAACTCGTCGTCGTTCGTATCCGTGAAGTACTCGGTGACATCGAGCTGGGTGTACTTGATCACGTAGGTCTGTGCGCCATGCACGTACTGGCCCTTCGGCACCGCGATAGTAATAGTGGTGAACTTGCCATCGGTGCCCATCGCAAACGACCGCTTTTTGCCGTTGCCGTCGGTCACCGACGTGACGGATATGTGAGTGTTGTGGTTGTCGTATTCCGTGGGAATCGCCCGAATGATCCCGCGATTCTGGTCGATAGCAGGGAATTCGGCGACGAGGGTCTCGGTGGTCGACAGAGTGGAACGCCCGTCGCCAGTGCGGCCGAGCGTGTAGTCGGCGACGAATGAATCGAAGCTGAAGTCGTCGACACCGCCCACAGCGGTCGCGGGCGCAACAGACGCAGGTGCAACGGGTGCAGAGGCGGCGGGCGCAGCCGCTGCGGGTGCAGTAGTAGCGCTTGCGGCGGCGGGCACACCAAGAAACGCGAGTGTGGCGCCGGCGACCAGCGCCGCCCTCAGGACACGACCGGGTACGACCATGCCCCGGAGCCTATCGCTCAGGCGCACGCAGCGTAATTAGCGCGGAGCCATCCTGATCGCCCCGTCGAGACGGATCGTCTCGCCGTTGAGCATCGGGTTTGCCACGATGTGCGCAGCGAGCTCGGCGAACTCTTCCGGCTTGCCGAGGCGGGCGGGATGCGGCACCTGCTGGCCGAGGGAGTCGCGCGCGTCCTGCGGCAGGGACGCCAGCAGCGGCGTCTCGAAGATGCCTGGGGCGATGGTGACGACGCGCACGAGCGACCTGGCGAATTCGCGGGCGAGGGGCAGCGTCATCCCGACGATGCCGCCCTTTGAAGCCGAGTAGGCGGCCTGCCCGATCTGGCCATCGAATGCCGCGACCGAGGCGGTGTTGATGATCACGCCGCGTTCTTCGCCGAGCGGCTCGACCTCGACCATCGCGACCGCCGCGAGCCTGATCACGTTGAATGTGCCCACGAGGTTGATGCGCACGACGCGCTCAAAATCTTCCAGCGGCTGGGCGATGCCTTTTCTTACCGTTAGCGCGGCCGGGCCGATCCCCGCACAGTTGACGACCACGCGCAACGGACCGGTAGCGGATGCCGCGGCCACCGCCGCTTCGACCTCCGACTCATTCGTGACATCTGCCGCAGCGAACTGAACGCCCTCGCCGAGCTCAGCAGCGACTTGTTCCCCGGCAGAGGAGCCGAGGTCAACGATCGTCACCCGCGCCCCCGCCGCGCGCAGCCTCGTGACCGTGGCGAGCCCCAGCCCGGATGCCCCGCCCGTGACAATCGCGCTGGCGCCGGTGATGTCGACCATCAGATGCGCTCGATGATCGTCGCGTTGGCCATGCCGCCGCCCTCGCACATGACCTGCAGCCCGTACCGCCCGCCGGACGCCTCGAGCGCGTTCAGCATCGTCGCCAGCAGCTTCGTGCCTGATGCCCCGAGCGGATGCCCCAGCGCGATCGCCCCGCCCCGCACGTTGAGCTTCGCCGGGTCGGCCCCGGTCTCGCGCAGCCAGATCAGCGGCACGGGAGCGAAGGCTTCGTTGACCTCGAACACGTCGATGTCGTCGATGCCGAGCCCAGAGCGCTTCAGCACCTTCTCGGTCGCCGGCAGCACGCCGGTGAGCATGTAGAGCGGGTCGCTGCCGACCGCGACGAGAGTGTGGATGCGGGCCCGCGGCGTCATCCCCAGCTGCTTCGCCTTCTCTGAGCTCATGATGAGCGCGGCCGATGCCCCGTCGGTCAGCGGTGAGGAGTTGCCGGCCGTGATCGCCCAGCGCAGGTCTGGGAAGCGCGCCTCAAACGTCGGGTCGCGGAATGCGGACGGCAGCCCGGCGAGCCCTTCGGCTGTCGTGCTCGCGCGGATGGTCTCGTCGGTCGCGAAGTCGCCCACCGCGACCACCTCGTTGGCGAAGTCGCCGCGAGCCCAGGCTGCGGCCGCCTTGGCGTGGCTGTTGGCGGAGAACTCGTCGAGCTGCTCGCGCTCGAGGCCCCACCTGGCGACGATCAGCTCGGCGGAGATGCCCTGGCCGACAAGCCCGTCGGGATAGCGCTCCTTGAGCTTCTGCCCGTAAGGGTTCATCCCGACGACTGCGGCATTGATCGGGATGCGGCTCATCGACTCCACCCCACAGGCGATGACGATGTCGTTCGTGCCCGCGACTATCGATTGCGCGGCAAATGCCGCGGCCTGCTGGCTCGACCCGCACTGCCGGTCGATAGTCACGCCGGGCACCGACTCGGGGAATCCCGCGGCCAGCAGCGCGTTCCGCGTGAGGTTGAGGGTCTGCTCACCCACCTGCGACACGCATCCGCCGATCACGTCGTCGACGAGGGCCGGGTCGAGCCCGTTGCGGGCAACAAGTTGGCCGAGCACGTCAGCGAGAAGGTCGACCGGATGCACGGCAGAAAGCCCCCCACCCGGCTTGCCCTTGCCCGAACCGCTGCGGATCACATCGACGATGACTGCGTCGTTCATGGTGTCATCGTACGTCGCGCGTCCAACCGCCTGACAAACACAAAAGGCGCCGCATTCGCGACGCCTTAACTTGCTGGGGTACCTGGACTCGAACCAAGAACAAAAGAATCAGAATCTTCCGTGTTGCCAATTACACCATACCCCA
>JBDUDZ010000091.1:0-8996 GCA_040002635.1 Rhodoglobus sp. | reverse complement strand
CGGAAGAAGTAGGTCTGCACATCCATCTGCTGGATCGAGAACTCGCCAGCCACGATCTTCTTGTGCAGGTATTGGTGCGAGGGGTTGAAGCGCCGGGTGTGCCCGGCCATCGCGATGCGCCCGGTCTCGGTCTGCACGTCGACGATCTCCTGCACACCCGCGAGCGAGTCTGCCATCGGAATTTCCACCATCACGTGCTTGCCCGCGCGCAGCGCCTCGATCGTCTGCGCGTGGTGCATCTGGGTCGGAGTGGCCAGGAGCACGCCGTCGAGATCCGGCTGTGCGAGTAACTCGGTGTAGTTGGTGAAGGCACGCGCGGCACCGTACTTCGCCGCTACCTCGTCCGCGACATCCTGCTTCGAGTGTGCGACGTAGCGGATCGCGGCATCCGGAATCTGGGTGAGCGCATCGAGATGCTTCACCCCGAAGGCGCCGAGGCCGACGACGGCGAGGTTGACTGTCACTCGGTCTCCTTGGGGGTGAGGATGAGGTGGCCGACCGAGGTGTTCGATGCGGGCACGTGGTTGAAACGGTAGACCTCGTCGACCTTGTCGCCGAGCGCCCCACGCATGATGAGCCACATGATCAACTCGACGCCCTCAGAGCCGGCCTCGATCATGTACTCGAGGTGCGGCTTGTATTGCAGCACTTCGGGCTGGTTGATCAGGTCGTCCATGAACTGGATATCCCATGGCAGGTTGATGAGGCCGGCGCGCGCGCCCTGGATCTGGTGGCTCATTCCGCCCGTACCCCACACCTGCACGGAAACGTCATCGTCGAACGCCTCGACAGCTCGGCGGATCGCTTTGCCGATCGACAGGCAACGCTCACCAGAGGGCTGCGGATACATCACAACGTTCACCGCCAGCGGGATAATCTTCGTCGGCCACTTGTCAGGAGTGCCGAACATGAGCGACATCGGCACGGTAAGTCCGTGGTCGACCTCGAGCACGTTGAGCACGGTCATGTCGAAATCATCAAGGATCAGGGATGCCGCGAGGTGCGTGCCGAGCTCGGGCGCACCCTCGACGACCGGCACTGGCCGCGGCCCGTAGCCCTCGTCGCAGATGGCGTATGACTCGGCAATTCCCACTGCGAACGTCGGCATGATGTCCATGCCGAAATACGACGCGTGGTCGTTGTAGACGATGATCGCCACGTCCGGAGTGTTTTCCCTCATCCACTTCTTCGAGAACTCGTAGCCCTCGAACATAGGCTTCCAGTAGGGCTCCTCGGTGCGCCCCATGTCGATTGCTGCGCCGACGGCAGGCACGTGACTCGTCGCGATTCCGGCGGTGATTCGTGCCATCAGGCTTCGCCTCCTTCTGGTGCTGGTCGTTCAGCTTTCGAACGCCAGCCCTCGACGTTGCGGCCGCCTGCCAGCATCATCGCCTGGTATTGCTCCACGTTCATGTCGGTCATTGTGCTCACTGCCTGCACGTACGACTTGCCATCGGACGCGAAAATCTTGGAGAGGAAGTAGACGTTGCCGCCGGTGTCGAGCATCTTCTGGAAGTCACGATCGAGCACGGCCGTCTTCTGGTCCTCAGTCAGCTCCCACTCGTCAAGGTAGGTGCGCTCGTCGGCGTGGAACCGAGTGCGGTTCTCCGCTGAACGCAGGCTCATGCAGAACTGGTTGAGGTGGAACCCCTCCCGCGCCTTCTCGATAGTAAAGATCGTGGTTCCGGGGATGTCGTCGAACTGGTGAAAGTCAGGCTTCATTGTCAGCTCCAGTACAGGGTGTTGGGATTGGTCACGAGCAGCTTCTGCTGCAGGCTTGCCGTCGTCGCGATCGTCGGCACGTAGTCGACGAGAATGCCGTCATCCGGCATCTCGTTCTTCATGTTGGGATGCGGCCAGTCGGTGCCCCAGAGCACACGGTCGCTGAATTCTTCGACGATCGTCTTCGCGAAGGGAACGACGTCGCTATATAGGGGTGCCCCCGAGACGCTCAGGCGGTCGGGACAGCTGACTTTCGTCCACACGGATTGGTTTTCGCGCAGGAAGCGCAGAAAGCGCTCGAACTCGGGATTATCCAGCGGTTTCGTCACCTCGGGCCGCCCCATGTGGTCAACGACGACAGGAACACCGAGGCTGGAGAAAAAGTCCCATTTTTCGACGAGATCTGCCGGTTCGAAGTAGAGCACCACGTGCCAGCCGAGCGGCTTAATCTTGTCGATTATTGCGCGGTAGTAGTCGTCGGGCTTTGGGTCGACCAGGCGCTTGACGTAGTTGAAGCGCACGCCGCGCACCCCCAGCTCGTTCATGTGCGCGAGCTCACCGTCGCTGATGTCGGGGCGTACGGTCACCACCCCGCGGGCCCGATCGTCGGAGTGCTCGAGAACATCAAGCAGGGCGGAGTTGTCCGCGCCGTGGCAAGTCGCCTGCACCACGACGTTCTTGTCGAAGCCGAGGAAGTCGCGCAGTGCGAACAGCTGTTCGCGGCTTGCGCCGCAGGGCGTGTACTTGCGCTCCGGCGCAAAGGGGAACAGGTCCGCCGGACCGAAGACGTGGCAGTGGGCGTCGACTGCCCCCGCGGGAACGACGAAAGTGGGCTTGGTGGGTGACGGGTCCCAATCGAGCCAGTCGGCATCCTTCACGAAGGCGGTGCTCATCGGCCCTGCCTGGCTAGTACCGCATCCAACCGCGGGAACACGTTTCGGGCGTTGCCCGCGAAAATGCTTGCTCGATCGGCGCCCGAGAGGGCAGCGCCATCCACATAGCGCCGGGTGTCATCGAAGTAGTTCCCGGTGGTCGGGTCGATGCCGCGCACCGCTCCGATCATCTCCGACCCGAACAGGATGTTCTTGTTCTCGATGACCTCAACGAGCAGGTCGATTCCCGGCTGGTGATAGACGCAGGTGTCGAAGAACACGTTGTTCATCAGGTGGGTGTCGAGCGACGGCTTCTTCAGCATGTCCGCAAGCCCGCGGTAGCGCCCCCAGTGGTACGGCACTGCTCCTCCGCCGTGGGGAATTATTAGGCGCAGTGTGGGAAAGTCGGCGAACAGGTCGCCCTGGATGAGCTGCATGAATGCCGTGGTGTCGGCGTTCAGGTAGTGCGCGCCGGTGGCGTGGAAGTTGGGGTTGCACGAGGCCGACACGTGCACCATCGCGGGGACGTCCAGCTCGACCATCTTTTCGTAGAGCGGGTACCAGTACTTGTCGGTTAGCGGCACCGTCTCCCATTTGCCACCGCTCGGATCGGGGTTGAGGTTGATGCCGATGAAACCCAACTCATTCACTGTTCGCTCGAGTTCGGCGACCGAGGCTGTGAGGTCAGCGCCCGGAGACTGCGGAAGCTGCGCCACCCCAACAAAGGTCTCTGGGAACAGGTCTACCACCCGCTTGATGAGGTTGTTGCAGGCGATGCTCCACTCGAGGCTGATCCGCTGGTCGCCCTCGTGATGGCCCATGGCGCTCGCCCGTGGGGAGAAGATCGTCAGGTCGCTGCCGCGTTCGGTGATGAGCTTCAGCTGGTTCTGCTCGATGGAATCCCGAATCACCTCATCCGAGATCTCGGGATACTCCGGGCTCGGCTTACCCGCGGCGAACGCCGCGAGCTGGTCGATTCGCCACTGGTTGTGCGCTTCGGGGGCTGTTGTGTAGTGCCCGTGGCAGTCGATGATCATGCGGTCTCCCCAGCGGATTCGAGTACGTGGATGTCGCCCGACATCAGCAGTCGAGCGGTGCGCAGCAGCGCGGACTTGGTTACCACGAGTTCGCCGGACGATCGGTCGACCTCCATCTGCACGGTGAAAAATCCACTCGGATGCTCCACCTCGATCTCGAGGCTCGTTGCGGCATCCGTGACCCCGGCGATGCGCGCCGCGACACTGCCCTCGATCATGCAGGCGGTGGCGACGCTGACTGCGCCGAGCACCCCGATCGACTCGTGCACGCGGTGCGGGATGAACGTGCGCGTCGACACGAGCCCGCCATCGCGCGCGGGCGCGAGGATGCTCATCTTGGGTACAGTCTTGTTCGTCACGTCGCCGAGATTCATGAGTGGGCCTACCGCGAGACGGATACTCTCCACTCGCGCTGTTAGCCCGGTGTTAGCTTCAAGCTCGGCGGGGGTCTCGTAGCCCGTGATCGCGAGGTCGGACGCGGCGAGGCAAACCACCGGCATCCCGTTGTCGATGCAAGTGACCTCGATGCCGTCGACGACATCCACGGCGTTGCCGGTCGGCAGCAGGGCACCGCAGCTTGAGCCCGCGACATCCTCGAAGTTGAGGATGATCGGGGCGTGGGTTCCTGGCACCCCATCGATGCGAGCATTGCCGGCGTAGGTCACGACACCACCGGGGGTTTGCACGAACGCCGTCGCCCTCGAGTCGGTGTTGACCATAAAGATCGCCACTGGCGTGACGCCGTCCTGTGCGGTGACGAGACCGCGTTCGATCGCGAAGGGTCCGATGCCGGCGAGGATGTTGCCGCAGTTTTGCTGGTCGCTCACCTCAGCGCGGTCCGGCCACACCTGCAGAAAGAGGTAGTCCACGTCGATACCGGCTCGCTCCGAACGGCTGACCACGGCGACTTTAGAGGTGAGCGGATGCCCGCCACCCATGCCATCGATCTCACGCGGGTCGGGCGAGCCCATCGCCGCGAGCAGGAACTTGTCGCGAGCGCTTCGCTCCGATGGGAGATCGTCAGCGAGAAAGTACAGGCCCTTTGAGGTACCGCCGCGCATGACTGTGCAGGGTACGGAGATCTGGGGCCGTGGCTCAGAGCCCTGGTGGCTGAGTGCTGTCATCCCGCGTAGTCCTCGTAGACGAGACCGGCTGCGGCGAGTTTGTCGCGCATCGAGTAGATGTCGAGACCCAGCTCACCCGCGCGGAGCCGCGCACGCTTGGCGGTCTCGTTCGCTTCCCGCTCGCGCCCCTTGGCCAGGACTGCTGCGGCATTCTCCCGGCGCACGACGACGACACCATCGACGTCGGCCACGATGACATCCCCCGGGTTCACCGACTGGTTTGCGATAACGATAGGCGTCTGCACATTCCCAGGAGTCGCCTTCACCGTGCCCTGCGAGCCAATGCACTTCGACCACACGGGAAAGCCCATTTCGGTGAGGGTGGCGACGTCGCGCACGCCCGCGTCGATCACCAGTCCGCGCACGCCATGAGCGAGAAGGCTTTCGGCGAGAAGGTCGCCGAGGTAGCCATCGTCGCAGGGGCTCGTCGGTGTGACCACAAGGATGTCGCCGGGCTTAGCCTGCTCCACCGCCACGTGAATCGACCAGTTGTCGCCGGGCGCGACCTCACAGGTGAGCGCGTTGCCGGCAATCTTCGCGGGGAAGATCGGGCGCAGCCGCAGGTCGAGGAGGCCGATACGGCCCTGCGCTTCGTGGACAGTGGCGACACCAAGTTCGGCGAGCCCGTCGACGATGTCCAACGGGGTGCGGGGCGTACCGCGAACTACTCGGGCCATGACTCTCCTTCGAGGTGGCGCACGGAAATGTCTGCCGCACGGAACACGCCCCTACAGGGTGCGTCATGCGGGTCGGCTAGCGCGTGCCTCCTTCCGCTGAGCGGAATGCTTGTTCGTCCACCTTCCCCGCGACGCTTCAGTCGCCCTGCAGGCGGGATGCCACCCCGAGGCCGCTCTCGACGAGCTTGCGTGACAGCGCTGCCGCCGCCACCTGCATGACGGGAACCATGCGTGACACCTCCGGCCCCTCGCTGGGAGACACAATGCCCAGCGCCGCGATCACTCGCCCGCCCTTGCCTTTGAGCGGGACAGCGATCGACGTCGCGCCGTCCGCGAGCTCCTCACGAGTGTGGGCAAAACCCTGGGACTTGATCTGCACCAATTGCGCGCGGAGGGTGTCGGCATCCGTGATCGTGCGATCCGTGTAGCGGTCGAGGGAACCGAGCACGGCATCCTGCAGCTCCTGGCTGCCCATCGCGAGCAGCACCTTCCCGACTCCGGTCGCGTGAAGGGGCAGCCTCGAGCCCGGCTTACTCAATACAGACATCGTTCGCGAACCGGCGATGCGTTCCACGACCAGGCAGCGCAGGCCATCGAGCACGGCAATCTGCACTGCAGCGGCGGTCAGCTCATAGACATCCTCCATGTAGGGCAGCGCCACCTCCCGCAGGTCGGCGTGCACTGATGCAAGAATCCCGAGCCGCCAGATGCGGCTGCCGATCTCGTAGTTGCCGTCTGGGCTGCGAACCAGCGCCGAATTGCGTTCGAGCTCGTGCACCATTCTGTGCACAGTGGTCAGCGGCAGTCCGGTGCGCCGCGAAATGGCGGCGAGGGACTGCCTGCGATGCCCGGCGTCGAAAGAATCGAGCACTGAAAGAGCCCGCGCAATCAGCGACTTTGCCTGCGGGTCGACCATCGCGCGAGTTTACCGCGGGCTAGGCCCGATCAAGCTCTGCGACTATCGTCGACGCCGCCCGGTTCAGGGTCGCGACGAGGCGGTTCACGTCAAGTCGTGCAAGGTGAACTATCACTCCCACCGCCGCAACGCACGTGCCATCCTGCAGGATCGGGACGGCGATAGATCCGCTTCCGACAGTCATCTCCTGGCGCGTGATCGAATAGCCGCGATCGCGCACTAGGCGGAGGTCGCGGCGTAGGCGGTCTGGGTCGGCGATCGAATCGGGTGTGGGCGTGCTGAGCGGCGCGGCCAGATAATGCTCGATCACCTCGTCGGGCTGGTATGCCAGCAAAACCTTGCCCACTCCCGTCGTGTGTAGCGGCAGGTGTGCCCCGGCCCGACTGACCGTGGGGATGCTGCGCTCGCCCATGAGGCGCTCGACATACAGCGCCTGGCCCTGATCGAGCACCGCGAGCGTGATGTTCTCACCGGACTCTTCGTACAGCCTGGCAAGCGCCGGGAGCGCGCTCTCGCGCAGCTTTTCACTGAGCGGCGCATGCTGGGCGATCGTCCAGAGGGCGTTGCCGACCCGGTAGCGGCGATCGTCTCCGCGCGTGAGAAAGCCACCCTCGACGAGGGTCGCGGTGATCCGGTGGCAGCTGGAGAGGGGAAGCCTAGTCAGAGTCGCGAGTTCCGTCAGGGTGAGGGCGTTACCGGCCGGGCCGAAGCATCCTAGCAACCGGATCGCTCGCTCCAGCAGTGCCGTCGGGGCACCTGAATCGACGCGGGTCGGGGTCACGATCGTATTCTTGCACTTCCATCCAATGGAAGATTCGTATTGTCAGCGCGGTCGGCATAGTCCTGAATGGGTTCGGGCTGCCCGGCCCGACCCACTCAACGCCGAGGAACCGCCATGACCACCCATCGCACCCAGGTCGGCATTCTCGGTGCTGGACCCGCCGGGCTGCTGCTCGCCCACCTGCTTCAGAAGGCCGGAATCGACTCCGTCGTGATCGACTCGCGCACGCGCGACGACATCGAGGGAACAATCAAGGCGGGTATCGTCGAGTCGCCCGCCGCCGAGGTGCTCGCCCAGTCTGGCGTGAGCGACCGCGTCTACCGCGAGGGCATGAAACACGACGGCATCGAATTCCACATCGACGGCGCCGCGCACCGGTTCGACTTCCAGGCGCTGGTCGGCAAGTCTGTGTACCTCTACCCGCAGCACGAGGTGCTGAAAGACCTCATCGCCGCACGGGTGCGCGACGGCGCCCTCCCGTTGTTCGAACACACGGCGACTGCGGTGAAAGATGTGCAGACCGAGCACCCGCGGATCGTCGGCTCGACCGCAGCTGGCGAACCCTTCGAGATCGTTGCGGATGTCGTGGTGGGCGCCGACGGCTCCGGTTCCCTTGCGCGCACTGCGGTGGTGGGCTCGCGCGGTGGATACTTCCGCGAGTATCCATTCGCCTGGTACGGAATCCTGACTGAGGCACCACCGAGCTCGGACGAACTCATCTACTCCCGCTCCGATGACGGGTTCGTGCTGATCTCGACCCGCGACCAACAGGTGCAACGCATGTACTTCCAATGCAACCCGCTTCTCGACCCAGAGTCTGTCAGTGACTCCGAAATCTGGGACCGCCTGCAGGCCGGTGTGCACGGTACGACCCTCAAGCAGGGCCCGATCGTACGCAAAGACGTGCTGCGATTCCGCAGCTTCGTAGCCCACGACCTGCGCAAGGGCCGGGTGTTTCTCATGGGTGATGCCGCACATACAGTGCCGCCGACCGGCGCGAAAGGCATGAACCTTGCGTTCAGCGACGTGCTCTGGCTCAACCAGGCTCTGCGCTCATTCTTTGCCACCGGCTCGGAAGACCTGACAAACGCCTACCCACAGAACGCCCTGAAGCGCATCTGGAAGGCACAGCACTTCTCCTATTGGATGACGAGCATGCTGCACATTGCCCCCGACGCAACCGACTTCGATAAGTTGCGCAGTCTCGGCGAGCTTGCGTTGCTCACAGAGTCCGAGCACTTCCAGCGGTATCTCGCCGAGAGCTACACCGGGTGGGACTACGGGGTCGACGACTGGAGGTAGCTGGCTAAAACTCGCAGTTATCCGCCGATACTCGTTGAGCGCTCAGCCGGGCTTGCATTCCACCGAGTATGAACTCGAGGCCTGTTTCGAAGGCTTCATCGAGGAGTGCCCGCGGATCGCTCCAGCTTCGCATCGCGCGCGCGAGCGCCCCTTCGTCGTCGGGGTCTACCCAGCTCTGCTGGGGCGCTCGCTGCTCGAGTGCGTTGCCGATCGCGAAACTGTCGATCACCTCGAGGAGCACGCCGACCTCGGCGTCCTCGAACCCCGCGGACGCGAGGGCACGAGCGAGGTCGCGGTAGATCTCCAACACGGCGGGCTGCGCGATGGGCACCCCGATAAGCAGCGGTACGACGTAGGGATGCGCTGAGTAGGCGGCGCGCTGAGCCCGCGCGATCGCGGCGACCCGGTCGACCCACGTTCCGGGTTCCCCCTTCGGCACCGGATTCGCTGCCACCATCGACCCACGGATGAGTTCGACCAGGGCTTCCTTGCTCTCGACGTGGTTGTACAGCGAAGGAGCGGACACCTTCAGGCGCTTGGCGAGCCGTCGCATGCTGAACGGCTC
>JBDUDZ010000090.1:0-9005 GCA_040002635.1 Rhodoglobus sp. | reverse complement strand
GCCAGGAGGTCACCGTCGAGATCCTCGAGGTCGACCTCGAGCGCGAGCGCGTCTCGCTGTCGCTCAAGGCGACGCAGGAAGACCCGTGGCAGGTATTCGCACGCACCCACGCCATCGGTCAGGTGGCGCCGGGCAAGGTCACGAAGCTAGTGCCGTTTGGCGCGTTTGTTCGCGTTGCCGAGGGCATCGAGGGTCTCGTGCACATCTCCGAGCTGTCGGGCAAGCACGTTGAACTCGCCGAGCAGGTTGTCTCGGTCGGCGACGACGTGTTCGTCAAGGTCATCGACATCGACCTCGAGCGTCGCCGCATCAGTCTTTCGCTGAAGCAGGCGAACGACGGCGTCGATCCTGAAGGCACCGAGTTCGACCCGGCGCTCTACGGCATGCTCACCGAGTACGACGACGCTGGCAACTACAAGTACCCGGAAGGCTTCGACCCGGAGACCAACGAGTGGCGCGAAGGCTTCGAGACCCAGCGCGAGAAGTGGGAGCTGGATTACGCAGCAGCCCAGGCTCGCTGGGAGCAGCACAAGAAGCAGGTTGCCGTCGCGGCTACGCAGGAAGACTTCGTGTCGTCAAGCGACGCCCCGGCCGGTGCGTCGTCGTTCTCCAGCGACGAGGCCCCAGTAGGTGCAGGCACGCTGGCCGACGATGAGTCGCTTGCGGCTCTTCGCGAGAAGCTGTCGAACAACTCCTAAGCACAAACGATAAAACGGCCGACTCCTCACGGGGTCGGCCGTTTTACGTTGTTCATCAGGTTTCTTGGGCTCCACGCCGCTTGCGGAACCGACGCCGAAACAGGGCGGTGAAACCTACGACTAAGGCGCCGATTCCCACGATGACCAGGATTGGGACAAGTATCGCGACGAAGCTAAGGATGACGCTGCCGATGTCTTCGACGGTGCTCACCACCGGCGCAGCGGCGCCAACCGTCATGGCGTTCACCACCGGCCGCGACGTCATTTTCGTGACGTGGGTGGCCAACGCCAGCACGACTCCAATCGCGATGGGCACCCAGGCATTCGAGGTAAAGAACGCCGCAGGGTCTTTCACCACTGCAGTGCCCGAAGCAGATCCGGTGCCGAAGGCGATGCCGCCGGCCACTGGTCGCACGATGGTTTGCAACCAGTCGTTTATCGAATCGAGGACGGGAATCTTGTCTGCCACGACTTCGATCACGAGCAACACGCCCAGGATGGCCAACACCCACGGGTTAGAGAGCCACGTCCATTGCTCTGGCAGATGCACGAAGTCAAGTAGGCGACCTGCGAGGCCCAGAACGAGTAGCGGGACGTAAGCGTTCAGGCCTGCAGCAACGGCGAGGCCGGATCCGGTCAGCAGCTCAAGCATCGGAGCATCCCCTCGTAAACCGGCGGAGTATCGATGCCAAGTTAGCATTGCGGAATGTATTTGATCGGGCTCACCGGGGGAATAGCGTCAGGCAAAACCGTTGTCGCTAAGCGCCTTGCTGAGCTCGGCGCAGTTCACATTGACGCCGATCAGGTAGCGCGCGAGGTTGTCGAGCCCGGCACCCCGGCGTTGGCTTTGATCGCGAAAGAATTCGGACCAACGGTGATCGCCCCCGATGGCAGCCTCGACAGACCGGCCCTCGGTGCGGTGATCTTCTCCGACGCGCAGAAACGGCTCGCCCTCAACGCGATAACCCATCCAGCGGTATGGCGTCGCACGGGCGAGCTGATTGCCGCTGCGACGGCCGCTAACCCGGATGCCGTGATCGTCTACGACGTGCCACTGCTGGTCGAGGCATCCGCCGACCGCCCGCTGTCGTTCGATCTCATCGTCGTCGTGCACGCAGACAGCGAGACTCGGATCGCTCGCATGGTCGACCTGCGCGGCATGTCGCGCGAGGCAGCAACTCACCGCCTCAACTCGCAGGCAACTGACGCCGAGCGTCTTGCGATAGCTGATGTTGTGATCGACAGCACTGGGTCGCTTGAGCACACAGTTCAGCAGGCAGACGAACTATGGGCGATGGCATCCGCCGCCGCGCACGCGACCCCTTCCGCCGTAAGCAAACAAGCCAAATAGTGTCAGCGGCCGTGCCTACACTCGGAGAATGGAACCCACGCGCTCGGTACGGCCATTCAAGGTCGTCAGCGAGTACATCCCGAGCGGCGACCAGCCTGCAGCTATAGCCGAACTCGCGCAGCGCATCAACGCGGGGGAGACCGACGTGGTGCTGCTCGGCGCTACGGGCACCGGCAAGTCTGCGACCACGGCCTGGCTGATCGAGCAGGTGCAGCGGCCCACACTCGTGCTGTCGCACAACAAGACTCTCGCGGCGCAACTCGCGAACGAGTTCCGCGATCTCATGCCCGACAACGCCGTCGAATACTTTGTCTCGTACTACGACTACTACCAGCCAGAGGCATACATCCCGCAGACTGACACCTTCATCGAGAAGGATTCGTCAATCAACGCCGAGGTTGAGCGCCTGCGTCACTCGACCACCAACTCGCTGCTGAGCCGGCGCGATGTCGTGGTGGTGTCGACGGTGTCGTGCATCTACGGCCTTGGCGCGGCGGAGTCGTACCTCGACGCCATGATTGCGCTGCAGGTCGGAATGAAGATCGACCGTGAGACGCTCATCCGTCGCTTCGTGTCGATGCAGTATCAGCGCAATGATTACGACTTCTCCCGTGGCACGTTTCGGGTGCGCGGCGACACCATCGAGATCATCCCGGTCTATGAAGAACTCGCGATCCGCATCGAGATGTTTGGCGACGAGATCGAGGCGATCTATGCGCTGCATCCACTGACCGGCGACATGGTGCGCTCAATGGATGCCGTGTCGGTATTTCCCGGCACCCACTATGCCGCGAGCCCACAGACAATCCAACGCGCCATCGGCACCATCCAAGACGAGCTTGCAGACCGACTGCAAGAGTTGGAACGCCAGGGCAAGCTGCTCGAGGCCCAGCGCTTGCGAATGCGCACGACATTTGATATCGAGATGATGGAGCAGATCGGCTTCTGCAACGGAATCGAGAACTACTCGCGGCACATGGATGGTCGTGTTGCGGGGGAGGCCCCGAGTTGCCTGCTCGACTATTTCCCCGAAGACTTCCTTGTCGTCATTGACGAGTCACACGTCACAGTGCCGCAGATCGGCGCGATGTACGAGGGGGATGCCTCGCGCAAACGCACGCTCGTCGAGCACGGGTTTCGGCTGCCGAGCGCCCTCGACAACCGCCCGCTCAAGTGGGAAGAGTTCCTGAACCGCGTAGGCCAGAAGGTGTACCTCTCTGCGACGCCAGGCAAATACGAGTTGGGCATCACCGACTCCGTCGTAGAGCAGGTGATCCGGCCGACCGGGCTCGTCGACCCGCAGATCGTTGTCAAACCGTCGAAGGGGCAGATTGACGACCTGCTCGAGCAGATCCGCATCCGAGTCGAGAAGAACGAGCGGGTGCTCGTCACAACGCTAACCAAGAAAATGGCGGAAGAGCTCACCGAGTTCCTGGGCGAGCATGGTGTGCGGGTGCGCTACCTGCATTCAGATGTCGACACGCTGCGCAGGGTAGAGCTGCTCACCGAGTTGCGGCAGGGCGTGTACGACGTGCTCGTCGGCATCAACCTGCTGCGCGAAGGCCTCGACCTGCCCGAAGTGTCGCTTGTGGCAATTCTTGATGCCGACAAGGAGGGGTTCCTACGGTCCGGTACATCGCTGATCCAGACGATCGGTCGGGCGGCGCGCAACGTATCCGGCGAAGTCCACATGTACGCGGATGTCATGACCGACTCGATGGCCAAGGCAATCGATGAGACTGACAGGCGTCGCGAAAAGCAGGTCGCCTATAACACGCTGCACGGTATTGATCCGCAACCACTGCGCAAGAAGATCGCCGACATCACCGACCAGATCATGCGCGAAGCGGGTGACACTGCAGAGCTACTCAGTGGCAAGAACGATGCGAGCCGCAAGCGTACGCCCACGCCGAACCTCAAGCGCGAAGGCGTGCGCAGCAGAGAAGGACTTGCCGCACAGGGCGGCAACGACCTCGAGAAGATCGTGGCCGACCTCACGGAACAAATGCTGCAGGCCGCATCCGAGCTTAAGTTCGAACTTGCCGGCCGTCTGAGAGACGAGGTTCAAGACCTCAAGAAAGAACTGCGACAGATGGAGCAGGCTGGTCACTTGAAGTAGGCGGTGCGCGCTGGGCGAACGCCGACCGAGTGATGTCGGTGGTCTCGGTAGAATATAGAGAGTGTCGATAGCGCGCGTGGAATCCGGTGATGAGCTCGATGAGAGCGCCATGATGGCGGCACTCGAGGGCAGACGAGCTGTGAGCAACAAGCTCAGCGTGCGTGGCGCCCGGGTGCACAACCTGCGCAATGTCGACGTCGAAATTCCGCGTGACTCGCTCGTCGTTTTCACCGGCCTCTCCGGTTCCGGCAAGTCGAGCCTCGCCTTCGACACGATCTTCGCGGAGGGGCAGCGGCGCTATGTCGAATCGCTGTCTGCCTACGCGCGACAGTTCCTCGGGCAGGTCGATCGGCCCGATGTCGACTTCATTGAAGGGCTGAGCCCGGCGGTATCAATCGACCAGAAGTCGACCAACCGCAACCCGCGATCCACCGTTGGCACTATTACCGAGATCTACGACTACATGCGCCTACTCTGGGCGCGCATCGGCGTTCCACACTGCCCCGAATGCGGCGAGAAGATCTCCCGCCAGACCGTGCAGCAGATCGCCGACCAGCTCATGGAGCTTGAAGCCGGCACCCGCTATCAGGTCGTGAGCCCGGTGATATCGCAGAAGAAGGGCGAGTTCGTCGACCTCTTCAAAGAGCTCGCATCGAGCGGCTACTCACGGGCGATCGTCGACGGCGAGCAGGTTCAGCTCAGCGATCCACCAACGCTGAAGAAGTCGTTCAAGCATGACATCTCCGTTGTAGTCGACCGGCTAGTAGCTGGCGACGACATTCTGACCAGGCTCACGGACTCGCTGGAGACCGCGCTACGACTCACCGACGGGGTGGTGTCGATCAACTTCATCGATGCGGTGGGGGATGCCGCGTGGCGCACCTTCTCCGAGAAGCTCTCCTGCCCCAACGGCCATCCGCTCCAACTCACCGAGATCGAACCGCGCACATTCTCCTTCAACGCCCCGTTTGGCGCCTGCCCGGAGTGTTCGGGGCTCGGCACCCGGATGTCGGTGGATGCCGACCTGCTCATCGCCGACCAGTCGGTAAGCATCGCTGACGGTGCGATCTTGCCCTGGACAAGCCAGGGCAAGGGCCTTTTCAACTACTTCGAAAAGCTGCTTCAGGGTCTGGCTAGAGACTTGCATTTCTCGCTCGACACCCCTTGGGGCCAGCTCGATCCTGACACTCAGGAAGCGATTCTTCGCGGTAACAACTTCCAGGTGACAGTGAAGTGGAAGAACCGGTACGGCCGTGAGATGAAATACTCCACGGGCTTCGAGGGTGTCATCCCCTACATGGAGCGCAAGTACATGGAGGCGGAAACCGACGTGCAGCGCCAGCGCGTTGCCGAGTACCTTCGCGAGATCCCGTGCCCTGTCTGCGAAGGCAAGCGGCTCAAGCCCGAAGTGCTCGCGGTCACAGTCGATGGCGCAAGCATCTCCGATGTCTGCGGCCTGAGCTTGAGCAACGCCCACGCGTTCATGAACAAGCTGAACCTGAGCGATCGGGACGCGAAGATCGCAGCCCAGGTGCTCCGGGAGATCAGGTTGAGGCTGGAATTCCTCATTGAGGTGGGGCTCAGCTATCTCGACCTGATGCGCGCGGCGGCAACTCTGAGCGGTGGGGAAGCGCAGCGCATCCGGCTAGCCACCCAGATCGGCTCTGGTCTCACCGGTGTGCTCTACGTGCTCGACGAGCCGAGCATCGGTCTGCACCAGCGTGACAACCGGCGCCTGATCGAGACTCTCGTCAAGCTGAAGAACCTGGGCAACACGCTCATCGTTGTCGAACACGACGAAGACACCATCCGCACGGCCGACTGGATAGTTGATATCGGTCCCGGCGCGGGCGAACACGGGGGCCAGGTCGTTCACTCCGGGTCGTACGAAGGACTTATCGCTAACACGGCATCGATCACGGGGGACTATCTCGCGGGCCGCAGGTCGATAGCGACACCGAAGACTCGCCGCCCCGTCGACAAGAAGCGTCAGATCACTGTCGAAGGTGCTCGCGCGAACAACCTCAAGAACGTCACGGTGAGTTTCCCGCTAGCGACCTTGACCGCGGTCACCGGCGTAAGCGGATCGGGCAAGTCGAGCCTCGTCAACGACATCCTCTACAAGGTGCTCGCCAACCAGCTCAACGGTGCCCGGCAAATCCCGGGCAAGCATACCCGGGTGACCGGGCTCGACGACCTCGACAAAGTGGTGCACGTCGATCAAAACCCGATCGGGCGCACCCCGCGATCGAATCCAGCAACATATACCGGCGTGTTTGACAAGATCCGCACATTGTTTTCCGAGACCGCGGATGCCAAAGCCCGCGGCTACCTGCCCGGCCGCTTCAGCTTCAACGTCAAGGGTGGTCGCTGCGAGAACTGCTCGGGCGACGGCACGATCAAGATCGAGATGAACTTCCTGCCCGACGTCTACGTCGCGTGCGAGGTGTGCGGCGGAGCGCGCTACAACCGCGAGACCCTGGCGGTGAAATACAAAAACAAGAACATCGCCGAGGTGCTCGACATGCCGATCAGTGAGGCGACTGAGTTCTTTGAGGCGATCTCCTCGATCCACCGTTTCCTTAAGACGCTCGAAGATGTCGGGCTCGGCTACGTGCGACTGGGCCAGAGCGCCACGACGCTGTCTGGCGGCGAGGCGCAGCGAGTCAAGCTGGCAACCGAATTGCAGCGCCGCTCGATGGGGCGCAGCGTGTACGTGCTCGATGAGCCAACCACGGGACTACATTTCGAAGACGTGCGGAAGCTTCTGCTCGTGCTCAATGGCCTTGTCGACAAGGGCAATACGGTAATTGTCATCGAACACAACCTCGACGTCATCAAGTCGGCAGACTGGCTGATCGATCTCGGGCCGGAGGGCGGAGCTGGCGGTGGAGAGGTGTTATCTACCGGAACTCCCGAACAGCTCGCAAAGGTCGTTGGCAGCGCGACCGGCATGTTTCTCAAGGAGATGCTCGAGGGCGCTCGTGCCTAAGGGGATCGCACGCTGTAGGCGCGCGGCGTAGCGAGCACCGATGGCAAATACTGTCGCGTGGCGCCCGAAGGCGGGCGAGATACCGCAGCAACCGGGCGTGTATCGATTTCGTGACGAGTCGTCCCGGGTCATCTACGTGGGCAAGGCCAAAAACCTGCGGGCACGCCTGAGCAACTACTTTGCTCCGCTCGACACCCTGCACGAACGCACCCGCAGGATGGTGCTCACCGCCACCTCGGTCGAGTGGACGGTGGTGAGCAACGACTTCGAGGCGCTGCAGCTCGAGTTCACCTGGATCAAGGAATTCGACCCGCCATTTAACGTGCAGTACAAAGACGACAAGTCGTATCCGTACCTCGCGATCACACTCGGCGACCCGGTGCCGCGCGTGCTCGTGACCCGCAACCGCAATATCCCGAACGCGCGGTACTTCGGGCCGTACAGCCGGGCGTGGGCGATCCGCGAGACAGTCGACATCATGCTCAAGGCATTCCCGATGCGCAGCTGCTCAGACGCAACATACAAGCGCGCCCAGCAAACCGGGCGGCCCTGCCTCCTCGGCGACATTGGCAAGTGCGCGGCACCCTGCGTCGGGCGGGTAACTCAGGAGGAACACAAGTCGATAGCGCTCGACTTCGCAAGCTTCATGGGTGGCAACGATTCTCGGTACGTCACCACGATCGGCAAGAGGATGAAGGATGCCGCCGCGGCCCAGGACTACGAGGCTGCCGCTCGCTACCGGGACCAGGTTTCGGCCATGGAAACTGCCCTGGCGAAGAACGTCGTCGTGCTGCCCGAAGACACGGATGCCGACCTGTTCGGAATCGCCCACGACGAGCTCGCCGCCGCAGTGCAACAGTTCATCGTGCGCGGTGGCCGCATCCGGGGTGTCCGCGGCTGGGTCGTCGACAAGGAGCTTGACGTCGAGTTGCCTGACCTTGTCGAGTCGGTGCTTCAGAACGCGTACAGTGACGATGCCGTTCCGCCGAGGGACATCTACGTGCCGGCCATTCCCGATGACAACGACGCTCTCGAGCGCTGGCTCGGCGAAATCCGCGGTCCGGGCTCCCGGGTCGAGATTCGCGTGGCCCGCCGCGGTGACAAAGCAGCTCTCGCACTGACAGTCGCAAGCAATGCGAACAACGCGCTCATGCTCTACAAGACCCGGCGCAGCGCAGACTTCACCGCCCGGTCGCAAGCACTCTCCGACATCCAGGACGCCCTCGGCATGAAAGAGGCACCGTTGCGGATGGAGTGCTATGACGTCTCGCACCTCAGCGGCACCAACATCGTGGCGTCGATGGTCGTGTTCGAGGATGGCCTGCCCCGCAAAGATCAGTATCGGCGATTCAGCATCCTCGACTCGGCAGACGACACCGAATCGATCTACCAAACGCTCTCACGCCGTCTCGCCTACCTGAAAGCGCCTGTGCCCGCCCCCGCCGGCTCGACCGCGTCAGCTGACGATGTGGCGGCCATGGGGGCGGTGACGGAACTCGTCGATGAGGCGGCCGAGACTCGCCGCCGCAAATTTGCCTACCCACCACAGTTGCTTATTGTCGACGGCGGCCAGCCACAGGTTGCCGCAGCGCAGCGCGCGCTCGATGATGCAGGAATCACGGGCATCCAGCTGGCCGGTATCGCCAAGCGTCTCGAGGAGATCTGGCTGCCCGAATCTGACTTCCCGGTCATCCTGCCCCGCAACTCCGACGCGCTCTTCCTTATCCAACGGCTACGTGATGAGGCGCATCGATTTGCGATCAGCTACCAGCGGCAGAAGCGAAAGGCCGATATTCACTCGGTGCTCGCCGAAATCCCCGGACTGGGCCCGGCGCGTGTGAAAGA